>NZ_RCXU01000016.1:0-98831 GCF_004167315.1 Blautia sp. aa_0143 | reverse complement strand
TCTGGTTGGCTAAACCTTGGATAAACCGGAATCCCACCGGCTTGACTACACACCCTTAGCTGGGCGCACAACTGGAATTGAACAAAATCGCTGCGCGATGGCCTACCAAGGCTATGGCATAGCGATTTTCTTTTTTCTATAACAAAACAGTGGAAAGCAAGTCCTAAAAGTAGTATTGTTAAGTCACCACAACGAAACAATCAAACAGGATCGACCTTCCCACTGCCTATGAAAAGAATACCACCCTTCCGCTTGGTTGGCAAGCGGTTTTATGACCCAAATGCACCTCCATATAAAGCAGTGTTCTGGATAACTACTGATTTTATATGGAGGATTTTATTATGTATGAAAAATATTTAGAACAGCTTGAGGAAGCCGGAAAAATCCGTAACCTTAAAGAACGTTCCATCAACTGCTATAAAAACTATGTCTCTTATTTTCTGAAATATCAGAATAAGAATCCTGAAGAGCTTACCTGTCAGGATGTCAGGACTTTTTTGCTTGCGAAAAAAGAGGAAGGACTGAAAGCCACAACCTTGAATCTCTATAATTCTGCTATCCGTTTTTTCTATCGGAATGTCCTGCATATCCTTTGGGATGATATCACGGTTCCGCGTATGATCCTGGAACATAAACTTCCGACTGTACTGACCGCCTCTGAGATTGACCGTTTGTTATCTGCTGTTGACGATATCAAATATAAGGCTATGTTCGCAATCATGTATTCTTCTGGCATGAGGGTTTCTGAAGTGATCCATCTTCACTATGATGACATCTCACGTTCAAATATGCAGATCCATGTCCGGGATACGAAAAACCGGATGGACCGCTATACCATTCTCTCTAAGCGTTGTCTGGATATCCTTACACAATACTGGTTTGAGAAAGGTCGTCCCCGTGGCATCCTGTTTCCAAATAAATTTACCGGTAATTACCTGACAGTCAGTACTTTGGAACAGGTCATGCGGCGGGCAGTAGCTGATGCTGAACTTCCGAAGACAGCAACCCCGCACTGTCTGCGCCATAGCTTTGCAACCCATCTGATGGAACAGGGCATAGAACGGCAGAACATTCAAGCTCTACTTGGACACCGTGATCCGAAATCCACGGAAGTATATCTTCATGTCAGCAACAAATCCCTGATGGGCATTCAAAGCCCTTTTGACAGGAAAGAAGGTGCCGGCCATGAATAAACCCACCGTCCAGGATATTTTCCGGCATTTTTATCCGGCATACCTTGAAAGCTGTTCCCCATCCCCGGAACAGGCAAAAGTTGCCCGGAACATCCTGAAGTGCAAAACAGGAGCTTATGGTGCGAATGTCAGTGTATGCGAAGACTGTGGTGCTGTCCAGATCCATTATAATTCCTGCCGGAACCGTTGCTGTCCCATGTGTCAGGCTGTTCCGAAGGAAATGTGGATGGATGCTCGCAGAGAGGATGTGCTTGATGCCCCTTATTTCCATCTGGTGTTTACAGTCCCTGATATTCTGAACTCTGTCATTTACAGTAACCAGAAACTGTTATATGACACGCTGTATCATGCGGCTTCCGCTACCATTCAGGAACTGACATCCGACCCAAAGCACCTCGGGGCTTCTGTTGGTTATATCTGCATCCTGCATACATGGGGCTCAGAAATGAATTTTCATCCCCATATCCATACGATACTGCTTGGCGGCGGCCTGACACCGAAAAATGAGTGGAAAGACAATGGTACGGAGTTTTTTCTACCCATATGGGCTATCTCCAGAGTCTTTCGTGAGAAATATATGGATGAGTTGAAAAATCTCTGGAATACAGATCAGCTTGAGTTTCATGGAACAGCAGAAAAATACCGTAATCATTATGCTTTCAAAAAGCTGATAGATTCCTGTTATGATATAGAATGGGTTCCTTACTGTAAGAAAACTTTTAACGGTGCACAATCTGTGATTGATTATCTCGGAAAATATACCCATAGGATCGCTATCAGCAATCACCGCATCATCCATATGGACAATGAAAATGTTACTTTTTCTGTTAAGGATTACCGGAAGGAAGGACAATGGAAGGAACTGACCCTTTCTGGTGTTGAATTTATATGGCGTTTTCTGATGCATGTGCCACCCAGACGTTTTGTCAGAATCCGGCATTATGGGCTTCTATGTTCCCGCAGCAAACACAAAAAGCTCACTTTATGCCGAAATCTCCTCGGATGTAAAAAATATCTTTCAAAGCTCAGGGATAAGGAGATGCCAGAAATATTGAAACAGCTATACGGGATAAACATCTATGTATGTAAATCCTGCGGTGGACATCTTGGGAAACCACAACTGAGAATACCGCAAAGGTGTTAAAATCCAAATCTTTTATATGTTTTCTAAGCCTCAAAATCCTGAGGTTTAATTGTTATACCTATTTATCTGAAAATCCTTGATTTTTGTAGCGTCAGCATAGGAAATCCTGTATAATCATGGATAAGAACAAAAGATTAAAAGTCCATAGGTAGTAGCTACTCGGACGCTCACTTTGTTCAATTAGGTCAAATCGAAAATGGAGTAAACGAAGGGGCAGTTCACTGAAATGTCAAAACTGCTTTTTCGTTTACTCCATCATCGATTCTAACCTAAAGAATTTGGCTATTTCGTTGCAACAATACTTATCCAATGATTTTTTGCATTTGAATACGTTTTGATCTCTGTAAAACCCGCTTCTTTCAAAGCGGCAACAAGTTGTTTAGATGTGTAAATCTTCATACCATTGATCATCTTTGTCCATTTTTCATCTGCGGCATTCGTTCCGTCACTCTCGTTACAAATCAGGAATATGCCTTCGCTTTTCAGCACACGGTTGACCTCGGAAAAGCATTTTACTAATCCTGGCCAAAAGTAAACTGTTTCGAAGGCAGAAACATAATCAAAAGTCGCGTCAGAAAAGGGTATAGCAGATACATCTCCTTGAACTACATTACATTTCCCTTGTTTAATGGCGAGGGCGTTCAATTTTTGAGATTTTGCCACACTAACCTCAGAATAATCCATTCCTGTCACGTGGCCATTTCTACATCTATCAAGCCAGACCGCAATATTTGCTCCGCCGCCACAGCCGACGTCAAGAACTTCAGCATCAGACTTCGTGGAGATATTTGAGAATCCCCATTGCGATAATTTGGCGTGACCGCTGTTCATCATCTTCGTCATCAATTTTCCGCCGAAGCCTTGTGGCTTACGGGTATTTTCAAAAAATCTCATTACAGAATTCCTCCTCCACAAATACCGGTTTTCTTAATTCGACAAACCGGTATTGCTCAATCGTTTTTCTCCGTTAGGAAAATATACAATCCATAAATAAAAAGAACAAGGAATAAAACCGTAGGAATCAATAATCCATTTTCTAAAATACTTATAATCATTCTTCCAGGTGGCGTTACCCATGCAGTTGCTGGATTTTGCATTGCCGCTATTATCATTCCTACAATACCAACAACACTACTTAATGTTAAAAAACCACCTTTTATATTTCTACTCATAATCATTACCTCCTCGTTAAATACCGATTTATCTCTTACATTTTATCATATTCTATCCCAAAACTCTATTCTTAGATTGCCAAAGAGCAGCCTTCCGACTGCTCTTTCTGGCTCCCCAGGCAAGTCTTTCGTGAATACTTCCTGTTGGCATTTGCTCCATTTGTCGCTTTTCTTCTAATGCCTTCTGCTCCTGTATATCCTGTTGTACCGCATCATCTACAGCATTTTCTCCAAGAACACGCACTACCCGGTCATATCTATCAGAAACATCCTGCAATTGTTGTTTTTCATCAAATAACTGCTCTTTTTCTTCACGCACTGCATCTAACTCTCTTTGTATTTGGTTATATGCTTGCTTTGTTTTCTGATATTTGTGTTTCCATTTTTCTACTTCTTCGGCAAGTTCTTTAACCTGTGCAGCCATCGCAGCAATTTTATTTTTCACCTGAGTAAACAGTGGTTTTATTTTCTTATCCCGGTAGGTTGTTGCACGTTCCAATGCACCAGCTTCTGGAAGTAGAGTTTTCACTGTTCCATATTCCTTTATTTCTTTGCTGACATTATCCATTACCGGCTGTAACCGTTCTCTGCGTTCTTCCAGGCTATGCAGATCTTTCTCGGCTTTTTCCGCACACTTCTCAGCTTCCTCTTTATCTTTAACTGCCTGCTCCTTGTCATCTTTTAAAAGCTGGATATTGTGGTAACAATCCGTCTGAAACTGCAATATCATCGTGATCCGGAACGTGCTGAACAGATCAAACAGATCAAAGGCTGGTAAAAAAATTACTCCTGTGAATAGCAAACATTCGCAGGAGTTTTTTTGGCACCGTTTTGGCACCGCTGGTCTTATTTTTCAATTTTAAATTTATCTTTACTTAGTCTTATTGATAAATTTCCTTTAATCTCCGCATTGAAAATTCATAGATGATTTTACTTTCCACCCAACAGAAAAACCCCGGAAACCTTACGGTTCCGGGGTATCTTACGTTTGGACACAATGTACCTTGCGGTACTCAATATATATTAAATTAGGATGTTATACTAATTAACGATTACTCGATGATTGTAGCAACACGTCCTGATCCTACAGTACGTCCACCTTCACGGATAGCAAATGTAAGACCCTGGCTCATAGCGATCGGATGAATCAGCTCGATTGTCATCTCGATGTTATCTCCAGGCATGCACATCTCTGTTCCCTCTGGAAGGTTGCAAACACCTGTTACGTCTGTTGTTCTGAAATAGAACTGCGGACGATAGTTGTTGAAGAATGGTGTATGACGGCCACCCTCGTCTTTAGTCAGAACGTAAACCTGAGCTGTGAATTTTGTATGGCATGTAAGTGTTCCTGGTTTAGCAAGAACCTGTCCACGCTCGATCTCGTTTCTCTGAACACCACGAAGAAGTGCTCCGATGTTATCACCAGCCTGAGCCTCATCAAGAAGTTTACGGAACATCTCGATACCAGTTACAACAACTTTACGAGTCTCCTCTTTGATACCAACGATCTCAACTTCCTCAGATACGTGAAGAACACCAGCCTCAACTCTACCAGTTGCAACTGTACCACGTCCTGTGATGGAGAATACGTCCTCTACAGGCATTACGAACGGTTTATCTGTGTCACGCTGTGGGTCCGGAATGTACTCATCAACAGCATCCATAAGCTCCATGATCTTGTCTCCCCATGGGCCAGCCGGATCCTCAAGAGCTTTAAGAGCAGAACCCTGGATAACCGGAATGTCATCTCCTGGGAAGTCATACTCGGAAAGAAGATCACGGATCTCCATCTCTACGAGCTCAAGAAGCTCCTCATCGTCTACCATATCACATTTGTTCATGAATACAACGATGTAAGGAACACCTACCTGACGGGAAAGAAGGATATGCTCTTTAGTCTGAGCCATAACACCGTCTGTAGCAGCAACAACAAGGATAGCACCATCCATCTGAGCTGCACCTGTGATCATGTTCTTAACGTAGTCAGCATGTCCTGGGCAGTCAACGTGTGCGTAATGTCTACGCTCTGTCTGATACTCAACGTGAGCTGTAGAAATTGTGATACCACGCTCTCTTTCCTCTGGAGCTTTATCGATATCCTCAAAGTTCTCTACTACGTTTCCTGGAACTCTCTCTGCAAGAACTTTAGTGATAGCTGCTGTTAATGTTGTTTTACCATGGTCAACGTGTCCGATGGTACCAATGTTACAATGCGGTTTTGTTCTCTCAAACTTAGCCTTTGCCATTTTAAAATGTCCTCCTTAAAACTTGGCTCTATCAAAATTAGAGCATTTTTTCAGATTTAAACTTGCTAACCTTGATTATATTGCAAACCAAGGTTATTTGCAAGCATTTTATTATTTTATATCAGATCAGTCCTTTTTGGAAAGGATCTTCTCCTGTACAGACTTCGGAACCTGCTCATATTTCTCGAAGAACATAGAGTAGTTACCACGTCCCTGTGTTCTGGAACGAAGGTCTGTAGCATATCCGAACATCTCGGAAAGCGGAACATATCCACGGATCATCTTACCGCCGCCGATATCTTCCATACCCTCGATACGTCCACGACGGGAGTTGATATCACCGATAACGTCACCCATGTAATCCTCTGGTGTAGTAACTTCGACCTTCATGATTGGCTCAAGAAGAATCGGAGCTGCTTTCTGCATAGCATCCTTGAATGCAAGAGAACCTGCAATGTGGAATGCCATCTCAGAAGAATCGACTTCATGGTAAGAACCATCGTATACATTTGCATGTACACCAACTACCGGGAATCCTCCGAGGATACCAGCTTTCATAGCTTCCTCGATACCTTCGCCAACTGCCGGGATGTATTCCTTCGGAATAGCACCACCAACAACTGTGGACTCGAACTTGTACAGCTCTTCTCCGTTGGCATCCATAGGCTCGAATTTAACTTTACAGTGGCCATACTGTCCACGACCACCAGACTGTTTAGCATACTTGCTGTCTACATCAACAGGCTTGGTGATTGTCTCTTTGTAAGCAACCTGAGGTGCACCAACGTTAGCCTCAACCTTGAACTCACGAAGAAGACGGTCAACGATGATATCCAGGTGAAGCTCACCCATACCAGCGATAATGGTCTGTCCTGTTTCCTGATCTGTATGAGCACGGAATGTCGGGTCCTCCTCAGCAAGCTTAGCAAGTGCCTCACCAAGTTTGCCCTGTCCAGCTTTTGTCTTAGGCTCGATCGCGAGCTCGATAACTGGCTCCGGGAACTCCATGGACTCAAGGATTACCGGATGCTGCTCGTCACAGATTGTATCACCTGTTGTAGTGAATTTGAATCCGATCGCTGCAGCGATATCACCGGAGTAAACCTTATCCAGCTCCATACGTTTGTTAGCGTGCATCTGAAGGATACGTCCAACACGCTCTTTTTTATCTTTTGTGGCATTCAGTACATAAGAACCGGAGTTCATTGTTCCTGAATAAACACGGAAATAAGCAAGTTTTCCTACGAATGGGTCAGTCATGATCTTGAATGCAAGAGCGGAGAACGGCTCATCATCAGATGAATGTCTCTCAACTTCGTTGCCGTCAAGGTCAACACCCTTGATAGCCGGGATATCTGTAGGAGCCGGCATATACTCAAGGATTGCATCCAGAAGTTTCTGAACACCTTTGTTTCTGTAAGCGGAACCGCAGCAAACCGGTACTGCTGTACACTCACATGTAGCTTTTCTGAGGACAGCTTTCAGTCTGTCTACAGAAGGCTCATCTCCCTCAAGATACTCCATCATGAGGTCATCATCCAGCTCGCAGATCTTCTCGATCAGCTCTGTATGATAAAGTTCTGCATCTTCCTGCATATCCTCCGGGATATCAACGATAGAGATATCGTCGCCCTTGTCATCATTGTAGATATATGCTTTCATCTCGAAAAGGTCGATGATTCCTTTGAAGTCATCCTCTTTTCCGATCGGAAGCTGAAGGCAGATAGCGTTTTTACCAAGACGAGTCTTGATCTGCTCTACTGCACCGTAGAAGTTTGCACCAAGGATATCCATCTTATTGATGAATGCCATACGAGGTACATTGTAGGTATCAGCCTGACGCCATACGTTCTCTGACTGCGGCTCAACACCACCCTTAGCACAGAAAACGCCGACAGCACCATCAAGTACACGAAGGGAACGCTCAACCTCAACAGTGAAGTCTACGTGTCCTGGTGTATCAATGATGTTGATACGATGCTCAAGAGCACCTGGCTTTGGTTTGCAGTTCTCCTCAAGAGTCCAGTGACATGTTGTAGCAGCGGATGTGATTGTGATACCACGCTCCTGCTCCTGCTCCATCCAGTCCATTGTCGCTGTACCTTCATGAGTATCACCGATCTTGTAGTTAACACCTGTGTAATAAAGAATACGCTCTGTAAGAGTTGTTTTACCAGCATCGATATGCGCCATGATACCGATATTTCTGGTTCTCTCTAATGGATATTCTCTTCCTTCTTTTCCAGCCAATGAATTTTCCTCCTCGAATTAGAAGCGATAGTGAGCAAATGCTTTATTTGCCTCAGCCATCTTGTGCATGTCTTCTTTTCTCTTAACGGATGCACCTGTGTTGTTCATTGCGTCCAGAAGCTCATTAGCCAGTCTTTCTTCCATTGTCTTCTCGCCTCTCTTACGTGAGAACATTGTAAGCCAACGAAGAGCAAGTGCCTGACGTCTGTCTGCTCTTACCTCGATCGGAACCTGATAAGTAGCACCACCGATACGTCTTGCTTTTACCTCGAGAACTGGCATGATGTTGTTCATAGCCTCTTCAAATACTTCAATTGCTGGTTTACCAGCTTTTTCCTCTACTCTGGTGAATGCACCGTATACAATTTTCTGAGCAACACCTTTCTTACCGTCTAACATGATGTTATTGATAAGCTTGGTAACCACTTTGTTATTGTACATCGGGTCAGCCAGAACGTCTCTTTTCTGAGTATGTCCTTTACGTGGCACGTTACTTCCCTCCTTAATCATATTGATTATATCATCGGTACTCACGCAGTAAAACTATTGCATGTTCGCACTGGTAAGGTCCTATATTTAACCCGCAACCGACAGGGTATATGGAATACCGTACAAATCTTTATAGTCTTCCGCTGTAATACATTAGATGAATAATATCTTTGTAATCCTCCTGATTATCTGCAATCAGGAAGCGGCGTAGATTTCTGATCTACAAAAATTATTTTTTAACTTTAGGTCTCTTAGCTCCGTATTTGGAACGAGCCTGTTTTCTGTTAGCGACACCTGCGGTATCAAGAGTACCTCTGATGATGTGGTATCTTGTACCAGGTAAGTCCTTAACTCTTCCTCCACGGATAAGAACAACGCTATGCTCCTGAAGGTTGTGACCCTCTCCTGGAATATAACTTGTTACCTCGATACCGTTGGAAAGACGAACTCTGGCGATCTTTCTAAGAGCTGAGTTAGGCTTTTTAGGAGTAGCTGTTTTAACAGCAGTACAAACACCACGTTTCTGTGGAGCAGCCTGATCAACTGCTTTCTTTCTTAAAGAGTTGTATGTTTTCTGCAGAGCCGGTGCTGTAGATTTTTTAACAGCTGTCTGACGGCCCTTTCTTACTAACTGGTTGAATGTTGGCATTCCATTTCACCTCCCGATTTATTTCTCCATGGGCTTTCCCATGGGGCCTTGCGGTTGCTATTTACAAATTACGGCATGCGAAAATATAACGTTTCATTCGCACGCTTGCTCATTATAGACCGTAAATACAGGGCTTGTCAAGGTGTTTTATAAAGAATTTTTGCTGATTTTACAGGGGTTTTACACGGTTTTCTACATAGATGTCACAACCTGCCGGAAATACCCATTTTTCTTCTGCTGATATACCAGAGTATTCCCAGTATTCCTGCTATTAATATAGAAAGAACTGCTCCCGCCTGCAGCCCCGGAGTCCGATATTTCATAGTAACCGTATGTGTCCCGGCCGAAAGCTTTACACCGGTAAGCCCCTGGATGCTTTTCCCATTGACCTTTTTCCCATCTACATAAATCTGCATATCAGGATCATAAAATATGCTGAGAAGGAGCATTCCATCCTTTGCTGCAGCTATGGTACCCTTTCCATTCTTCAGATCCATCTGCCGGGAAGAAAGCATTTCATAGATCTCATCCAGGTCCGATTCCCGGTAAGTTCCCAGAACCGCTTCCTGCATTCCGGTTTCCGCAGTTACATGCACAACCGTATCCGTATTATAAGTGCCAAGATCCAGGAAATTATTATTCCAGTAATCGGATTTCTGCTCCTGGCCGTTGATCGTTACAGTTTCCGGCTCTGTTCCCGGGATATAAAGATACCCATGCTCTCCTTCTTTCAGCGAAATATCAAAATCCACAGTCCCGGCCCATACTGCTTCTGAAGACACCGTCTGCATTTTGTACAGTCTTTTTCCCGCAATACCGCTAAGTAGCCGGTTCTGAACCTCAAGTGGATCTGTTCCTTCCATTGCATAGTCCAGTACGGAATCACTGACCATATATCCTGCTTTCAGTGCTCTCGAATTCTCATAGAGATCAAAGGACTGGCTTTCTCCGATTTTTTTATAAACAGTATGAAGCTTTCTTGTATTCCTGCAAAACAGATATCGTATTCCCAGAAGCATATCCGTCACTTCCGTGGATCCTGCATACTGAAAACGATTTTCCAGATTTTCAAAGCCCATGTTTTTTACAAAATCCCACATTTCCTCTGTATTAGTAGAGGAATACATAGATATCCCGTTCAGCTGATACAGCATCTCTTCATTCCTCACAAGAGGATTTACGATGGCGGCACGGTAATCCACCTGATCCACACCGGCAGATTCCAGTAATCCACAAACCTCCTGCTCACTTTCCACATAAATATCACGGTTTGCGGTTCCATTATCTGTAATACTGACGATTCCGTGAATTCCTGTCTCTGCAAGGATCAGCACTGCCAGCACCAGACATCCCAGCTTTCGGATCTCCACACAGCAGAAGGCATGACCGGACAGTTTTCCACAGATACACCGTTCCGTCCACATAACCAGAAAGAATACTGCAAGAACCCCTGCTGTAAGCAGAAGTCCCCAGATATTTCCACTTTTGATCCCCACAACGATACAGAAGCCCTCTGCAGCGATCAGTCCGGCAAAAATTCTTCCTGTGCTTTCATTTTCCACATTTCCCCATGCATCACAGGACATTTTCAACAGCAGAAATATCAGGATGAACACAAAACGATTGGGGATTCCCACAGGTTTATGCAATCCGTGAAAAAGCAAATTCAGCGCTGTGATATGGATCCCCGCAAAATACAAAACGATCAATATACCTGTTACGATTTTTTCTGCTGTGCGGATTTCTTTATTCAGAAAATAAATTCCGGCAAAAAGCAGCACTGCACAGCCACAGTAAAGGTTCACATCTCCCTGGTCGCCGGATTTTACAAAGGACAGGGAATCCTCGAATAGTGCGCCCAGCTGTTTCCAGATATCTCCGTACACTCCCGAAAGTCCGGTGCCTGCCTTTTCCGCCGCTGCAGTTCTGGATACCGCAGCAATTCCGGGGATCAGTGTGATTCCTGCAAGTCCGGCTCCGGCAACAGACGCCCCGGCAAATTTCAATAATGAAAAACGGATTTTCTCCGGCCGCCGACCGGATTCTGCCGCAGCCAGCTCTGCCAGATAATAAAAAGCAGCAAATGTGCATAACATAAATCCCATATAATAGCTGGTTAAAATACAGTACCCCAGCACCAGACAATACCCTCGCCATTTTCCGGTATGCACCAGCTGTTCAATAAGATATGCAAGCACCGGAAGAAGCATGATACAGTCCAACCACATCACATTGTTGTAATAGCCTATAAGAAAATCAGACAGTGCGTACATACAGCCAAGAGAAACTGCCATACTTCCTCTGCCCGGATATTTTTTTCCGGAATACCATGCCATGGATACGCTGCAAAGCCCTGCCTTGATCAGGATCACCGCAGTGACAGCCTCGTTTACATACATGAATTTCATAAACAGCAGTATTAGGAAGCTGAACGGACTGCAGAGATAATAGCAAAACAATCCGTAAAAATTATATCCCATGGCATGTGCGGACCAGGTCCAGCCCGTTCCCTTTCCAAGCTGCTCTGAAAGTTCCCTGTAAAAGGCTGTATACTGATGGACTCCATCTACCACCAGCGCCGAATTCTCTCCAAAAGGATAAACACCCTTCAATGCAAAGCCCAGCGTAAAGATCAGCACCGGAAACAGAAACGCCAGGAGATAGATCCACCCTCTGTTTCCCTGTTTTTTGTTTTTTTCCGCTTTCTGTATTCTTATTGGTCTCATTTCATTTCCTCGTCTGTCTGCAGTAATTCTAGGCCGTTCTGTTCTGGACAGCTGAATTATCTATCGGCTGTTATTTTCTGAAATACTGTTATTTCTTTTCCGTCGTTTTTTCCTACTGTATCATGTTTTTGTGAAATTACTGCGAATTTTTCAGAGCAAAAGAAAAAAGCTGTCACATCATTGGAGACACAGAAAACTCCGCCGACGTAACAGCTTCTTTCTGAAGGAATCTGTGTACGCTGATCCACAGATCTCTTCATGGGTGTAATTATTAACTTTATGTGATGAGTTTTTTAGTTCCCGGCCTGTATGATACGGATATTCACATATCCTGAGGTGGCTGTTTACAGGTTAAGAACTATTATGGATATATGATAGCATGGCCATATACATTTGTAAAATTGATATTTCGTGTTTATAATATAGAATATTTTAATATTTATCAAACGGATAAAAGCCTCTACCACACGGTAAAATCCTGTTTTTATAAAACGGTATAGCCTCTGGATTTCAGGCAGGATCTCACTTCCATGATATCCTCGGTATGGAATACCATGATCGGCTTGCCGGAATCACGGTTAAAGGAGAGGTACAGATAATCCACGCTCACATTACTGTCCTTCAGTGTAAGAAGCAGATCATTCAGATTTCCAGTCTTATCCTCAACCTCCACTCCGATCACCTCGATCACGTGGCAGAGATATCCTGCAGCGATCAGAGCCTCCATTGCCTTATCCGGCTCCGAAACTACCATTCGTACGATTCCGTACTCTGCGCTGTCATTGGTCACAGAGCCCAGAATGTTGATATCCTCGTCCTTCAGGATACCGGTAATGTTCTGCATAACACCCTTTTTATTTTCTGCATAGATGGATAACTGTTTCAGCATGATAAAATCCTCTCTTTCCTATGTGCTTTATTTTGCTGTTCTATCGTATGATAAATCTTCGCACATCTTATCAGGTATGTCAACCAGAGCAAGCCGGATAATAACACAGACATTCATATTTTAGTTTACCCGGCTCCATAAACACTGATATTTTATGATCAACATTTAACCCGGCCCGCCTGTTCACCGCATGTGAGCATGGAGATATTTTTCCCTAGTAGCGATACCTCCCCGGATATGTCGCTCCTGCTTGTTTACATCCAGTACCTTGCGAACTTCTATGGCCAGAGCCGGATTGATCACTTTCAGGCGTTCTACGCAATCCTTATGTACCGTACTCTTACTGATTCCGAATTTCTTAGCTGCCTGCCGCACCGTAGCCTTTGTTTCAACAATATATCCTGCGATCTCAACTGCACGTTCTTCAATATAATCCTTCACTGCCAAGCCCCCGAAGACGCTTTTTTACAGTGTATGCGGAGGCTTTTTCAGGTATGAGCCCTATTCTGCGCAAAGCTCCTTATAATAATTTAATTCTTTTTCGCCTGCTTATAAAGCACAAGACAGACGATCACAAACACAACCGTAACCGCTACGGTAAGCGGAAGGATCATAGAAGAGCCCGCCCCAAGCAGAAGGCCAAATCCCTGTCTCAGCGTCAGGATTCCAAAGATGGAAAAAATAACAAATGCAACTATATTGAGGATTCCCTCCGGTGCCTTGCTTTTCAGAAGATATCCGATCAGAAGTCCGATCACATCCGCTGCAAAAAGTCCCAGTGAACAGGCAAGCCATACCAAAACCGCTGAACTCAGTCCCTCATTGGCACCAAATGTAATTGCGGTAAGCTGTGTCTTATCCCCCAGCTCCGCAACAAAAAATGTGCAGAATACAGACAGCGGTGCAAATCTGATCTTACGATCCTTAACATTCTCTTCCTCATCATCGTCACCCTTCAGCGTTGTCACCGCAAAAAACAGGAACGCTGCACCTGCGATCAGACGGATCAGCCAGGTAGGGACCACGGTACTGATAATACCTCCTGCAAGCACTGCCAGTCCGTTGAGCACCAGGACAGCAACACCGGTTCCAAGCAAAATATCCTTCAGCTTGAACCTGGAAGTCATTGCCACCAGCATCAGCTGTGTTTTGTCACCCATTTCCGCAATAAACTGGGTAAAAAGCACTTTCATAAATAACAGCATTTTTCTTCTCCTTTGCATATTCATCCGCTCCGGAGCCATAAAAAAAGACCCACGTATACTCTATCTCTGTAACAGAAATAAAATATACATGAGTCTCATTCTTTAAGATTTGCCAGGTGCATGCACCAGTATGTTGACAAACCACGTCTACACGCGAATTACTCCCTCACGGAATTGATTTTCGTCATTGTAGCAAAGTTGAGAAATTTTGTCAAGAGCATTAGAAAGCTCCGCCTGTGCTGTACAAGAGAACCGGCGATTCATGCCGACACCACTAGAAATCCCTGCCTGCACCGCCACCGCCGAAGCTTCCTCCGTCTCCGGAGCTTCCGCTGTCGTAGCTGTCATAATCATCATCTCTGTCATCGTCATTACCGGAACTTCCGCCGCTGCTTTTTCCCCCTCTTCCCAGGAGCCAGCTCAGCGGAAACAGGGAATTAAAGAGCCGGTGCAGTACACTCATACGGCTGAAATTCTTTTTCCAGTAGTCTGCGGTATCCTTTCCCGACAATTTCATTATCAGGCCCTTCAGAACCAGAACCATAGTTACGATAAGAAATACAGGCAGCATCACGCACAGCAGATATGCACCCACCATGAGCAAAACGATCATCACAAGCCCCAGCGCGATCTCCTAGACAGTTCCCTCATCGTCGTCCACATCCTGCTGCACCTTCTCATACCTGGGAGCTGTTATTTTCTCCAGACCGTATTCCTCACGGATCTCATTTAGCAGTGCATAATAAAGCTCCACGGTACCTTTTTCAAACTGATTGTCTTTATAGGAAGGAACTGCATATTCATCCAGAAGTCGTCCGGTCTTTGAATCAGGCAGCTTTCCCTCAAGACCGTAGCCGACAGATACCCAGACTTTACGGTCCGAAACCGAAAGGACGATCAGGACACCATTATTTTTCTTCTTTGAACCAATTCCCCATTTGCGGCCGGTTTCCACTGCATAATCACTGATGTCTTCCCCATCGGTGGTATCCACGGTAAGGACAACCAGCTGCGCTGTGGTATCCTCATACAGCTGCTCACCAGCGTTGCAAAGCTCTTCCTTCCAGGTATCGCTGAAAACCCCTGCATAATCATTAACATAGAATTCTTTTGTGGCAGACGGGATCTTCCCGAAAGCTGCCAGCGTACTTCCGGACAGCGTCAATACAAAAGCCAGCAGCACAGCCATCCGTCCGATCCATTTTTTCATAGGATATTCTCCCTCTATCCGTTCTTTCATTTCATCAGAACAATGGTCTGATCTTATCACTCTGCCAGCATATCCCCTACATCCGGCGTATCTGCTGCTGAATCATCGGCCTCAAAATATAACGCCTTCTCAAAGCCAAGCATGGAACCAAATACATTCCCGGGGAATTTCACAAGCCTTGTGTTATAAGCTTTCACAGCCTCATTATAATCTTTTCTCGCCACAGAGATCCGGTTTTCGCTTCCGGACAGTTCATCCATCAGGCCCACATAAGTAGTATTGCTTTTCAGTTCCGGATAATTTTCCACCACAACCTTCAGACCGGAAAGTGCACTGTCCATCTGCTGATCTGCCTCAGATTTCTCTTCCACGGTATCTGCATTCATCAGCTGGTCCCGCGCCTCCAGA
The DNA here is from genome assembly GCF_004167315.1 of Blautia sp. aa_0143. Lineage (NCBI taxonomy): Bacteria > Bacillati > Bacillota > Clostridia > Lachnospirales > Lachnospiraceae > Blautia > Blautia sp. aa_0143. The sequence continues at coordinate 83,250 of NZ_RCXU01000016.1, read as the reverse complement.
ACCCTGTCAACAACCCCCGTCTCATGCTTCGTGTAACTTTTTACCGTGCTGACGAGATTCGGGATCAGATCTGCACGTCTCTGCAGCATGGTATCCACATCAGCCTCTGCAGTTTCCACAGCTTCTTTACTTCCGGCAAGCCCGTTGTAACTGAGCATAAGTCCTCCGGCAAGGACCACGATCACTGCAATAACAGCCAAAAATATTTTCTTCATCTCTTTTCCTCCCTTCCGATATCACAGATAACCTTTCAGCCTGCGATACAGGATTTTTTATATCCCCATTGTACCAGAGCATACAGGATTCCACCAGGAAAACTCACCTTTTCGGTCAGAATTTTTCTGCCATTTCCATAAGTCCCTGATATATTTTTTCGGAAAGCGGAATGGAAACACCAAGTCTCTTCGCTTCTTTCACAATATAGCCGCTGAAGGTTTCCAGCTCCGTCTGTTTTCTCCGGATGCGAAAATCTCTCTGCAGGGAGCTGGTTGCATTATCTGCATGTACATGGCGGAATTTATGAATCACCTCATTGATGTGCTCATCCGTCAGCGCAACCCCCTTGGCCTGACCTACACTGGCAGCTTCCCATACAAGCTTCTCATACTGCTGCGCTTTCACCGGATCTCTGCGGAGCTCCCCGATGGTATTATCATAAAAAGCAGTCATCACATTAAAGGCACAGTTGAGGATATACTTTCTCCAGATCTCCACCTCAATATCCCCCTGATCCTTATAGTCAATATCCGCACCTTTCAGGATCCCTGCCACTTCTGCAACTTTCTTCTGCTGCCGTTCATCCGCATCTTTGATTCCAATACAAAGCCACGTAAACGTATCCTGCTGGGAAATGGAAAAATCCTCATTGGCAAAAGCCACCGTATAGATCAGCGAATCCACAACCGTTCCCTTACCAACCAGACGGCGGATGTTTTCTCCCGGGTCCACACCATTCATCACAGGAATGATCACGGTGTCATCCGTGACCATGTCCCGGATACTTTCGCACACCTCAGCCAGAGAATAATTTTTTACACAGATAAAAATATAATCCTGCTGTCCCATATCCTGAATTGGAACTACCCGCTCTGGCTTTGCCACGATCTCACCCTTATAATCACTGTGAAGCACCAGGCCTTTTTTCCGGATGCTCTCTGCCCTGGCGCCACGTGCAACCATCGTCACATGCGGATACGCCTTCGCCAGCAGCCCGGCTATGTAGCCGCCAACACCACCAATTCCGATCACTGCGATCTTTTTCTCTTCTGTATTCATATTTTCTGTTTCCTTTCCTGCTGTTTCTCCCTGAAAACTTACCCGCCCCGGGAAAAATGTGGATATTCACGGTCCACATTGACAAACAGCATGGATATTCACAATCCGCATTCGCTACCTGCTCATTGTATCAAATATTCCCATACATTTCCAGAAAGCAATTTTCAGTAATATCCTATTCGAAAAAAATACAGAAACTTTTTATCTCGTCTTTTTTTGTCCCGGATTCTGGTGTATACTGGATATAAATTTTTTTCGAAAAAAACAAAAATGTGAGGTGACAAAAATGGATACCAAACCCGTTTTTCACGGAAGTGATATAGAAAAGATCTGCAGCTACTACAGTCTGAAAAAAGAAAACATCGTCAAATTCGGTGCAAATGTCAATCCACTGGGACTTTCCCCAAAAGCCGGCAGAGCCATTGCAGAACACGTGGATATCCTTTCCTCCTACCCGGACAGAGAATACACATCCCTTCGGAATACGATTTCCAGCTACTGCAATATTCCCGCTGATTTCATCCTTCCGGGAAACGGCTCCAGTGAGCTGATCTCCCTTCTGATCCAGGAGCGTGCCCCGAAGCACACTCTGATCCTTGGGCCTACCTATTCTGAATACTCCAGAGAGCTCTCCTTCTCCGGAAGTACCCAGGAATACTACCACCTTCAGGAAAGCAATGATTTCGAGCCGGACATTCCGGATCTCTGCCGAAAGCTGGAGCAGGGCTATGATTTTCTCATCCTCTGCAATCCCAACAATCCGACCTCCTCTGCCATCACCCAGGAAGAGCTTCGCAGACTTATCGGTTTCTGTGCAGAAAAAAATATCTTCGTGATGATCGACGAAACCTATGTGGAATTTGCCCCGGATATCAACGCCATCACCGCAGTTCCGCTGACACGGGAATTCACCAATCTCATGGTACTCCGCGGCGTATCCAAATTCTTTGCTGCTCCCGGAATGCGCCTGGGCTACGGCATCACCGGAAATATGGACTTTCTTGCAAAAATGCGCGAAAAACAGACACCATGGTCACTTAACAGCCTTGGTGCCTTTGCAGGAGAGATCATGCTGCAGGATGAAGATTATATTAAAGAAACCAGAAATCTGATCCTTTCCGAACGCGACCGGATGATCCGAGAACTGAGGGATACAGACACCTACAAAATCTATCCCGCCTATGCAAACTTTATCCTGCTCAGGATCCTGAAAAACGGACTGACCTCCTATGACGTATTTGAAGCCTGCATCAGACAAGGCATGATGATCCGTGACTGTTCTTCCTTCCAGTGCCTGGACGGGGAATTTGTACGATTCTGTATTATGATGCCGGAGGATAATTCACGGCTTGTTAAAGTGCTGAAATCGCTGTAAAAGCTGTACAATACGATCCGGGATTTCTGGATCACCTGTTTTATGCCTCCGGTGCCTGACAGACATTTCTGTCAGGCATTTTTTACCTGCATATTTTTCTGTAAGGATCACTCCAATATGGTGCGCTCATATATGCGCACTTGTCATTAATTTATTTTTTCTAAATATAAAAAAGAGTTGTTTCCGAACAGATGATCACTCACACCTGCCATACAACAGCTCTTTTTTCATTTCATATCTTCAAAATCAATCCGTCATTCAACTATTTGCTCATAACAAAGCGCTTTTTCCCGAGTTTATCAAATTAAATTCAACACCTTCATCGCATTACTCTCCGTCACAGCCACAACCTCCTCGCAACTGATTCCCTTAATCTCCGCAATGGTCTTCACAACCTCCGGCAGATACAGGGAGCTGTTTCTTTTTCCACGGTTCGGCACAGGTGCCATGTAGGGGCAGTCGGTTTCAAGCAGGATCTGATTCAGCGGCGCATACTCTGCCACCTCTTTCAGCTTCCGGGAATTCTTAAAAGTAACCACTCCGCCGATTCCAAGATAAAGTCCCATATTCAGATACTCTCTTGCAATTTCCTTACTATAGGAAAAGCAATGGATAACTCCGCCGTACATCCCATCCTGCATATATTCTTTCACAATATTCAGCGTATCCTCTGCTGCATCACGGCTGTGGATCATAAACGGGAGCTTTTTCTCACGGGCGATGTCCATCTGCTGGCGGAATACCTTCTGCTGGAGAAGATGCTCTTCCTTCTCCTTATGCCAGTAATAATCCAGGCCGATCTCGCCTACAGCTACCGTTTTTTCCATGTCACAATATCTGCGGATCTCATCCAGCACAGCTGCATCCACCTTATCCGCATCATCCGGATGAACACCCACTGCGCCATAAACAAAAGGATACTTCTCAACCAGATCATAAACCCGGTCAAAATGTCCCACAGAAGCACACACATCCACAATATGCCCGATCCCGTTCTCCTGCATACTATCCAGCATGGCAAAACGATCCTCATCAAAAGCCTCATCATCGTAATGTGCATGAGTATCAAAAATCATAGCTTTATCCACAGTCATCTCGTCACCGACGGAAACTTTTCCACCTTTCAGCACTCTTGTAAACACACCTTCCCGGGGCATGATGCACTCACCCATCTTCTGAAAAATAGCACAGCCATTGTGGCACTCCTTTCCGATCTGAGTCAGCTCCAGCACAACCTCACCACAACGAAATCTGGTGCCAACCGGAAGCTTTGCAAACTCAATCCCTTCCACAACCAGATTCTCACCAAAAGCACCATCCTCAACCTCTGCGCCCTTTGCACGAAATGCATCGATCTTTTCACCGGAAAGAAGACTCACCTGCCGATGCCACTTCCCAGCATGAGCATCCCCCTCAAGCCCCCAGTCCTCCACAAAAACCGCAGACCCGACATTCTTCTTCTGTGTTCCTTTCTTCTCACTGATACAAACCGCAAGTACTTTTCCCATAGCAAACTCCTATTAATCACACATCATTACCAAATTTATTCCTATATCACACCAGCAATATTGATTTCCAAAACCTACCACATGTAACTCTCAAGCCTCAGGAATTATGAATCGCTGGAGATGAATTTTAATCATAAAACCTACCACATCCAACAACCAGCCCAACGGAGGCAGGGCCAGTACGGTGACGTTAGCGGAGCGGCCGTCGAGAGGCGAGTATAGCTGCTGCCACCGAGCGCCCTGTTTGAGCCGCAGGCGAGTTGGCGCGAATGGCAGCAAACCAGCGACGCAGCCGAACAGGCCGCGCAGCGTGTCACCGTACTGGCCCTGCCTCCGTTGGGCGTCCGTTCGTTAGTCTAAGTATACCCCACACACTACCGTCCGCATTCTCCAGCATCGCCGGTCAAAATCTCAATCCCATGCCCCAACGCCTCAATAATAACCTCCAGGCACTCCCTGACAGCCTTAGGGCTCCCCGGCAGATTAACAATCAACGTCCCCTTCCGGATCCCGGCCGTAGCCCGGCTCAGCATCGCCCGCTTCGTGATCGTCATACTAAACGCCCGCATCGCCTCCGGAATCCCCGGCACACGCCGCTCGATCACATCCTCCGTAGCCTCCGGTGTCACATCCCTCTGAGAAAACCCGGTACCACCCGTAGTCAGGATCAGCTCCGCAAGCCCCCGATCTGCGATCTCAGCCATCCGGCTTCCAAGCATCCCACGGTCATCCGGCAAAACATCCACAGAAACAACCTCATACCCGGCCGCCTCCATAATCTCCTTCACAGCAGGACCACTAAGATCCTCCCGCTCTCCTCTGTACCCCTTATCACTAGAAGTGATCACAGCAACTCTCTTCATCACTCAACCTCCGATCTGAGCCATACAAAGCTTCTCCGTCTTATCATCCTTCTGTTTCTCCAGACCTCCGCCAAAAACATGCCCGTCCGGTTTCTCCGCCAAAGCCTCCAGGATCACAGCCTTCAGCACCTCATCCGAACCACCACTGCGGATCACCTCCCGAAGATCCCTTCCCGCCGCATACTGCAGACAGGTCTTCAAAAAGCCCTGAGAAGTCAGCCGGATCCGGTTACACTCCCCACAGAACTTATGGCTCACCGCGCTGATAAACCCGATCTTTCCGGAAAAACCATCCACATCATAATAATGACACGGTCCATTCCCAAGGGGCTCCCCAACATACGGCGAAAACCGCGGAAGCTTTTCCCCAAGGATCCGAAGCAGTTCCTCCTCCGACACCCCATGAAATTCTTTTCCCATCCCAATGGGCATCATCTCAATAAACCGCACATGCACCCTGTGATCCCTGGCCAAAAGCGCCACCCGGCAAAGATCCTGCTCCGGGATCCCAAGAGGCACACAATTGATCTTCAGCGAAATCTCCGGATACTTCATTGCCTCCGAAATCCCTTCCAGCGTCCGCCCCAGTTCATCCCGCCGCGTGATCCGCCTGCTACAGGCCTCATCCAGCGTATCCAGGCTGATATTCAATCCGTCCAGCCCCGCCCGGGCAAAATCACTCATCTGATCTTTCAGAAGCACACCATTTGTAGTCAGAGTCACCTTCTCGATCCCCGGCATATTTTTCAGTTTTTCCACCAGCTGAGGCATCCGCGGCCGTACAAGCGGTTCCCCGCCGGTCAGCTTGATCTTCCGGATACCCAGCTCTGCCATCACCCGGCAGATCCTCAAAATTTCCTCTTCCTGCAAAATGAGGGAGCGCTCCACATGCTGCACTCCCTCCTCCGGCATACAATAAATACACCGCAAATTACATCTGTCAGTTACGGAAATCCTGAGATAATCAATATTTCTTCCGCACCTGTCTATCATTATTTTTCCTCAAAACGGAAATCTCCGCTTTTGCCTCCTGTTTTTTCTTCCAGATGGATATCAGACATGACCATGTGCTTGTCAATTGCCTTGCACATGTCATAAATGGTAAGAAGCGCCACCTGAACACCTGTCAGGGCCTCCATCTCCACGCCTGTTTTTCCCTCTGTTTTTACCGTGCAGAATACACGGATCACTCCCGCATCCTCATCGGTCTCAAAATCCACAGAACACTTCTGGATGGGAAGTGGATGGCACATGGGGATCAGCTCAGAAGTACGCTTCACACCCATGATACCTGCCACACGGGCCACACCAAGTACATCACCCTTTTTCACATTTCCGCTTTTTACCGCGGCCATGATCTCCGGGCTTACCTGAATGGAACCCGTGGCTGTTGCCGTACGGTGAGTGACCGGTTTGTCGGACACATCCACCATAACAGCATTGCCGTTTTTATCAAAATGATTCAATTCCATATCTGTCTATACTTAGCAGATCTCAGCGCCTGCAGGCATCTCTTTCTCCGGTACCATCAGGGAAAGATTTCCGTCTGCATCCTCTGCACAGAGGATCATACCCTCGCTGAGGATTCCTGCAAGCTTGGCAGGCTTCAGGTTTGTAACGACCATAACCTTTTTGCCCACCATTTCCTCTGCGGAATAATGAGCCTTGATTCCGGATACGATCTGACGAACCTGGCTTCCGATCTTAACCTGAGAGCAAAGAAGTTTTCTGGATTTCTTAACCTCCTCACAGGCGATGATCTCACCAACCTGGAACTGCAGCTTCTCAAAATCATCGAAAGTGATCTCCGGCTTTGCCTCGATATCGATCACATTCTCTGTTTTCTCCTCTTCTACCTCTTCCTTCGGCTCTTCTTTCTTCGGATGAAGCTTCTCAATCTTCTCAAGAACCTCTTTCAAGTCAAGTCTCGCAAAAAGGATCTCCGGTTTGTCGGTTACGCGGTTTCCTGAAGGATAAAGACCAAACTGCTCCATCTCCTCAAGAGTTCTCTCGTTTGCGTTGAGCTGTACAAGAATACGCTCTGTTGTACGCGGCATAAAGGATTTCAGAAGAGATGCACCGATGCAGATTCCCTCAACCAGGTTGTAGAGAACTGTTGCAAGACGATCCTGCTTTGTCTCATCCTTTGCAAGTGCCCATGGCATTGTCTCATCGATATATTTGTTGCAGCGTTTGAACAGAGAGAATACCTCTGTGATAGCATCTGCCACACGAAGCTTGTCCATTTTTGCGGAAACGTTCTTCGGAACCTGAAGGATGAAGCTCTTAAGATCCTCATCAACCGGCTCAGTAACATTCTTATTCTCAACGACTCCGTTAAAATATTTGTTGGACATGGAAATTGTACGGTTTACAAGATTTCCAAGTGTGTTTGCAAGGTCGGAATTCAGTCTCTCAACCATCAGCTCCCATGTGATCACACCGTCATTCTCAAATGGCATCTCGTGAAGTACGAAATAACGGACAGCATCTACACCGAAGAACTCAACCAGCTCATCTGCATAGATTACATTTCCTTTGGATTTACTCATTTTTCCATCGCCCTGAAGCAGCCATGGATGTCCGAATACCTGTTTCGGAAGCGGAAGATCCAGAGACATCAGGAAGATCGGCCAGTAAATGGTATGGAAACGAATAATATCTTTTCCGATCAGGTGAAGATCTGCCGGCCAGTATTTGTTGAATTTATCGCTGCTGTTTCCGTCGCAGTCATAGCCGATACCTGTGATATAGTTTGTCAGGGCATCCAGCCATACATATACAACGTGCTTCGGATCGAAATCTACCGGGATTCCCCATTTAAAGGATGTTCTGGATACACAGAGATCCTGAAGTCCCGGAAGAAGGAAGTTGTTCATCATCTCGTTTTTACGGGACTCCGGCTGGATGAAATCCGGATGTGTGTTGATGTAGTCAATAAGCTTGTCTGCATATTTACTCATTTTGAAGAAATATGCCTCTTCCTTAGCCGGTACGCATGGACGTCCGCAGTCCGGACATTTGCCGTCTACAAGCTGGGACTCTGTGAAAAAGGACTCACATGGTGTACAGTACATTCCTTCATAATGACCCTTGTAGATATCTCCCTTTGCATACATTTTTTTGAAGATTTTTTTGACCTGCTCTTCATGGTCTTTATCTGTTGTACGGATGAATTTATCATAGGATGTGTTCATCAGATCCCAGATGCGTTTGATCTCACCGGAAACGTTATCTACGAATTCCTTTGGTGTAACACCAGCTTCCTCAGCCTTCAGCTCGATCTTCTGGCCATGCTCATCAGTACCTGTCTGAAAATATACGTCATAACCCTGCTGTCTTTTAAAACGTGCGATCGCATCCGCAAGAACGACCTCATAAGTATTTCCGATATGCGGTTTACCGGATGTGTACGCAATGGCAGTGCTGATATAATATCTCTGCTTTTCCATCTTTTCTTTCCTCCATAAATATAAAAATAAATTGTGTACTTACTCATAACGGACTGAAAATATATTCCGTCAAAACAGGAAATTTCCTGTCCGGGGACATTGGAAGATTACCAAGTAATTCTCAGCGACATAAAAAAACGCCTTCTCATACCATAACGATATGAGAAGACGAGTTATTACCCGTGTTACCACTTCTTTTCGTTCCTGCCTCGCGGCAAAAACCTCATCAGGTACAGCAAGCTCTATACCCTTCCGCTATAACAGGCGGTCCTGTCACTGCCTGCCGGTGTCCGTTAAATCGGACATTCACATTTCGCTTATCGCGTTTAAACCGGTTCAGCAATGCCTCTCCGAAGCCATCTTCCATCTGTGCCTGCACATCCCTCTCAGTCTCGGAACTCCTGCATAAAGTGAACCTTTACCATTCACTCTGCCGCAGATCTATGACCGCAACTGCGTCACAGCCTGCATCTAAAAAGTCCTCCGGGGATTTCCCTGTAGTACGGTGTACACATGTACTCTCTTCTTCCATGAGTTTTCCATATGGGAAAATCGTAACACATTTCCGATGGTTTGTAAACGGGGAATTTCGATACTGTATTACATTCTCCTCTGCCTGTACATCCACCGCCACGCCATCCGGAACGCAATGGTTGTCAGCGTCATTCCTGCTGCCATGCTCACCGCAAAAAGGATCGTATAGATTCCGTCTTTCTGGAATTTCGCCCAGTCCTTCATCAACATCCAGTTCATTGTCCGGTAAAGTGCTGCTCCCGGAATCAGCGGAATTGTCGCGGAAACCAGAAATACAGTTACTGGCGTTTTATGAATTCTTGCCATACATTCTGCATACAAAGTAATAGCTACTGTTGACCAGAAACCGCACACATACGGACTTGGCGTTATGAACTCTACTGCCAGATATACAGCCCAGGACAGACATCCACCCAATGCCGCAAACCAGAGTTTTTTTCCATGGATATTAAATAATGCCGCAAAGCCGAGGGATCCTGTGAAGGATACGACCAGCTGTATGATTTCCCGCATATTTTCCTCCTGAATAAATCATAACTACTATCAAATGCTCCCATTATCTGCTGCATTTCGCTACTCCGCAATTGATACAGTATGTAAACTCCTCATTCACTGCTTATTGCTTTTCGTAACCTTCAAGAGAACTTCCCTGATTCGGTTAAAACAACAGATTCGCCACCGTAAAACCAAGGCCCACGACCAATGCCAGCAAAAGTGCCTCCATACATCGGATCAAACCTGTAATGGTATCTCCTGAAAACATATCACGCAATGAATTGGTAAATGCAATTCCCGGTATCAGAAGCATGATATTTCCGATACTGATCAGATCCGCATGATGTCCAAGCCCGATTAGAACTGTAAGATTGGAAAGTACTCCGCCGGCTCCGCAGCAAAGAAGCACTGTCAGTAGCGAGTTTAATGCACCTTTTTTTACAAAAGCCTCAAACAGCTTCAGGGCGATACCAATCAGCGCAGAAGCAATCATATCGTTGACATCTCCTCCAAAAAACACGGAAAAAGAACCTGAAATTACAGCATAGATCAAAATCTGCGTTTTAAAAGAATATCCTTGTTTATCCCGGATCTTTTCCAGCCCCTTCTGGATCTCCTCCGGCTTCGGCCGATACTCACAGATGTATCTGGAAAGCTGGTTCAGGTCATCCAGCCGTCCCAGATCATTGGACATTCCCGGCACACGCCGCGTCTGGGTGCAAATACCGAAATCCTCTCCATAAATAGTCGTCACAATACTGGATGTGATAGAAAAAACATCTGCCCGGGTGGCTCCATATGCCAGGCAGATCCGCCGTATGGTATCTTCCACACGTCCAACCTCTGCTCCGCAGCAAAGAAGCTGTTCACCAATTGTCATCGCATAATATAAATACTGTTCCGCTTCCTCCCGCGTCATCCGGCATCCCTCACTTTCCTGCTTTATTTCATTTTTATCTATTTTAGGACACGTAAATATTAAAATCAACAAGGATTTTTTGTCTTAATATTCATTTCTTCTATATTTCCTCAAAGTAATAAGCAGATATTTTCACTCAAAATAAAACACCACCCGGACAAAAAAGATATCTATCCCTTCTGTCCGGATGGTGTTTGTGTTTGAAAATCCAATGCTCTGCTCAGTTTTTATTTATTTGAAATCTAATAGATCTTATGCAAGTTTTCCGCCAAGTTCACGGCAAGCTGCAAGTCCTTCATCATCAGGTGTGTTGTTTACAATGAGTCCTTCATCATCAACAAGCTCTGCGCCTGCGTCTTTTGCTCTGCCGCACCATGTTCTCATCCACTCTCCGTCGCCCCAGTCATAGGAACCGAAAAGCGCAACTTTCTTACCGGAAAGTTTGCCTTCCAGATCAGAGAAGAATGGCTCGAACTCACCCTCCTCAAGCTCCTCATCTCCCATTGCCGGACAACCAAGTGCCAAAACATCATAAGAGAGAGCTTTATCTACATCTGCATCTGCAACTTCCATGATCTCAACATCCGCACCAGCTGCTTTTGCACCTTCCTCAACAGCCTGTGCCATTGCCTCTGTGTTGCCTGTGGAAGACCAGTAAATAATTCCTACCTTGCTCATCTTAAAAACCTCCTGTTTTTAAACTTTATATTATACGCACATCTGAGATGTACAGAGATGCTTCATACCAACAACCTGCAAAATCGAATACCCCGCACGGATCTGCGCCGCAGTAAACTCCCGGCACTTATCATAGCTGTCAAAAATCCTGCGAGCCTGCTCCACATCATCATAAACCTTCCAGTAACCACACATCTTGCAGCCACTGCCTCCGAACTTCCGGAAGCCCTTCACGTCTTCAATGGGATAACCCAGGAAAAGTCCGATCTCATGAGGAAACTCCGTCTTATGAAAAAATCTCTCCTTCAAACGGGCGATCATCTCATCCAAAGAACTATCTATATTATACCCATCCTGAAGCAAAAGTTTCCTGACTTCATCCTGCTTAAGATATTCCTGCAGCATATCCGGCCGGTACACCAGAAGAAGATAATGCTTCCTGCATCCACAGATGATCTCCATACGGATGCCTTCCCGTTCAAGACTCTCCTCATAATCCGAAATGATCTCCGGCAGCTCCGGCATTTTTTCCTTGGAAAAGGAAACAAGATTCGCCGGTTTCATTCCCATTAATACAGGGGAACAATGATAACCCATGACAGATTCAAATTTTTCACAAGTCATTTGCATTCTCCTTTACATATTAGTTAGATTTCTCTAACTGTTGTAAATATACTACTAAAGTTAGTCTCTGTCAACTTATTTTTATAAATTTTCACCGAGAATTTTTACTGATAAAATCCTATCATTAAGGGTACAATATTCCTTATAACAAACACTCTGTCAGACATCCGACTGCCAGTTCTCACCATTTAACCGAATCAAGTAAGTCCTCTGCAGGGTTGCAAATATCCCCTACACCTGCAGCGTAAAAATACTCATTTACATCCAACTCATAAAATGAAAATATTTCAGGATAATCATATCCAAACCTCTTGACAAATCTCCCTCTGTCATGTATTATAATATCAGTAATAATTACTATTACTGATAGGAGGAAACATTATGGCAGCACTTAAATACAGCCGTCAGCGAGAGTCCATCAAGGAATTTCTGAGATCCAGAACAGATCATCCAACGGCAGATACAGTATACGAGAATCTTCGACAGATCTACCCGAACATCAGTCTCGGAACTGTCTACCGTAATCTTTCTCTTCTCAGTGACATCGGTGAGATCCGGAAGCTGACCAATTTCGGAAGCGCAGATCGCTACGATGGAAGGGTCGCACCACACTCACATTTCATGTGTACCAGATGCAACCGGGTGATCGATATGCAGTCAGACAGCCTTAACGGAATTCTTGAACAGGCAGCTGCAGAATTTATCCACGGAAAAGTCTTTGACGTAGATGCAAGCTTCTATGGGATCTGCAAGGAATGCCTGAAAAAAGAAGAAAAACAAGCTTGACAAAACAAAGATCACATGATATTATAAAATAGTAATAATTACTATTATTAATTTAGAAGAAACAAAAACAAACAATATATTTCAAAAAAGAAAAGGAGATCATTACTATGGCTAAATGGGTATGTACAGTATGTGGATATGTTTATGAAGGCGAGCAGGCACCGGAAGCCTGTCCAGTATGTAAAGCACCAGCTTCTAAATTCCAGAAACAGGAAGGCGAGCTCTCATGGGCAGCTGAGCATGTTGTAGGTGTAGCTAAAGGCGTTAGCGAGGACATCCTTGCAGACCTGAGAGCGAACTTCGAGGGTGAGTGCTCTGAGGTTGGTATGTATCTTGCAATGGCTAGAGTTGCTCACAGAGAAGGATATCCGGAAGTTGGTATGTACTATGAGAAAGCAGCTTACGAGGAAGCAGAGCATGCAGCTAAATTCGCAGAGCTCCTTGGTGAGGTTGTAACAGACAGCACAGAGAAGAACCTTCAGATGCGTGTAGAGGCTGAAAACGGCGCTACAGCAGGTAAATTCGACCTTGCAAAACGTGCGAAAGCAGCTGACCTTGACGCAATCCATGACACAGTACATGAGATGGCTAAGGACGAGGCAAGACACGGAAAAGCATTCGCTGGTCTGCTTAAAAGATACTTCGGCAAATAAGAAATCCGCATAAAATAAGGATTTTTTAAGGGGGAATCACAGAAGTGATTCCCCCTTTTTTCGTACAATTTTTATTTAACTGTAACTTTACAGGTTGTCCTCTTTGAGCCGCTTCGGATTGTGATCGTTGCGTTTCCTTTTTTCAGACCTTTGATCACACCACCGGATGTTACTGTCACAATTTTTTTGTTGGATGATGTGTATGTAACTTTTTCCTGGCTGGTTACAGGAGTAACTTTAACTGAAGATGCCAGTTTACGGTAAGTAGTTCCTTTTTTGAGTGTCACAGATTTAGTGCTTACAGTAATTTTCGAAGTTTTTACTACCCCTCTCTGTACGGTAACTTTAAAAGATGCTGACTTTTTGCTTGCAAGAATAACCTTAACTGTAGTACTTCCTGCCTTTTTACCTGCTGTCAGTCTGAAAGTTCCCTTCTTTGTCACAGAAGATACTTTTACGATTCCTGTATTTCCGGATGTCACTTTTGTAACATAATCGCCTTTCGCCAGTCCGGCTGCTTTAAATACAGTGGTAGACTGACCTGCTTTCATTTTTAGGGAAGATGCAGTCAGGGAAATCGTCGGTTTCAGTTTGGCAACTGAAGCTTGTTTTCTGAGCACTTTGCCGCACACTTTACAATGACTTCCTTCCGTCTTTCCTGCTTTAAATACTGTCGCTGCAACTGCTGCATCTTTTACAGCGGTATGTTTTGCCGGAAGTGTTACGGTTCTTACACCATCACAGGAAGTACATTTATCGGTTCTGCTTCCTTTTGACGTACAGGTTGCCTGAACAGTTTTTACTGCTTTCCAGCTGTGACTGTGTTTTGAACTGTTTTCTCCAATCTCAAAATGTTTTCTTACAAGCCGCTCCCACTCCCCGTTTTTGTTTTTTCGCATGGCAGACAGTGCAAGCCTTGTATTATCATCGGACTTTCTCGTCATGATCGGAAGCTCCTGGCCGGAAACTTTCTGCATGTTCCATGCTTCATCATCGTAATCATATTGCAGTTTACCGGATTCTGTATCCTTCCAGCTCATCACTACGATTTTTATATCATTTCCTGTAATCTCAACGGGATCACCTTTTCCGTTTATATACTGAACCAGTTTTACTTTTAAATTGGCGAGATTAATGGATTCTCCAACAGCCGGATTAAGCAGCTTTCCATTCTTATCTGTCAGATTCTCCGGTAACAGCATAAATTCGCTGACTTCAAACCATATATCTTTTCTGAAGGCTTCTTTATATTCACCGGTTTTATCCAGAAGTTTTACTGCTACATAACAGCAGCCAACACCGGTTTTATCGTTGGATTTAATTATAAGCTTCTTTCCATCCGAAGAAACTGTAGCTTCTGCCAGTTTTGATTGTTCTATGATTTCCAGCTTATAATCTTTTACCGGATGCTGGCCACTGGTTTTATCCAGTATGTCTGTCACAATGGTCGTTTCATTGTTCGGCAGCATGGCTTCATTTCCTGCTGTGCCTTCCAAATCATATGTCAGATTATAAAAGCTTTTTTCCTCACTATCATCACTGTCATGACCACTGTCACCGAAGTTTCCACTGTCGTCGCCATTATAACCGGGCAAAGTATCCAGCTCATACATCCGTCTTGCAATCTGGTGCCAGTTTCCATCTGCACTTTTTTCCATTGCAGTAAGCCCAAAATATGTACCATATCCTGATGTTCTCTCAAGGATTGGGAGCTCCTGGCCTGGAACATCGATCCATTTCCAGCCGTCTGTATCATAATCATGGTACACTGTGCCTGTACTTTCATCTGTCCATGAAGATATTACGATTTTATAATTATCTCCTGTTACCGGAATCGGATCTCCTTTTCCATCTTTGTAACGGACAAGCTGCGGCTTCATGTCCTTTGCTATATCCAACTGCTGACCTACTTCAAGGTTGATTTCATTACCACTTGTATCTGTGATTTTTTCCGGCAGGATCACATACTCACTGACGCTGAACCACATATCTTTTCTGAAGGCTTCTCTGTATCCGCCTTTTCCATCCGGTATCTGTACAGATATGTAACAGCAGCCCTGACCGGTTTTATTGCCAGATTTAATAACAAGTTTTTTTCCATCTGCAGAAACTGAAATATCTGCCAGCTTTGACTGTTCCAGAATTTCCAGTTTATAATCATCTACTCTCTGATAATCCTTTGTTTTGTCCTCCAGATAAGTGGTAGCTGTCATCTGACTGTTCGGCAGCATGGCTCCGTTTCCTGTTGTATCCTGATAATCATATATCAGTCTGTAGGAGCTTTTCTCTTCGCTGTCATCATTATGACCATTGTCATAATCGTTGCTGATCAAAGAAGTAAGTTCATAATGATGTCGGGTAATATAATGCCAGTCTCCATTTTCTGATCTCTCCATAGCCAAAAGTGCAAACCATGTAGAATTCTCTGTTGTTCTCTCCAGGATTGGAAGATCCTGTCCCGGAACCTCTATCCATTTCAGGCCATCTGCATCATAATCACGAAATTCTTCACCTCCAGGACCTGTCTGTGACATGACGATCTTGTAATTGTCCCCTGTTAACGGAATTGGGTCTCCTTTTCCATCTTTGTAACGGACAAGCTGTGGTTTCATGTCTTTTGCTATATCCAGCTGCTGACCTACTTCAAGGTTGATTTCATTACCACTTGTATCTGTGATTTTTTCCGGCAGGATCACATACTCACTGATGTTAACCCAAAATTCCCTTTTTGCCACTTCAGTTCCATTTATGAATGCCGTTGCGGAAATTCTGGCGTCTCCGGTTTTATTGTAAACATCCAGCACAATATCCTGGCCATCTAATGATACGTCTGCCATTTTGGCACCATTTCCACCCGTTACCGGAGCAACTTTCAATTCATATGCAGAAACATCACTATAGCCAATTGTATCAACCAGACGGGATTTTATTCTGACACGGCTGTTCGGCAGTAAATCCTGGCCTCCACTGGCACCTTCAAATATCAGATTAAGCTGATATTGTTCATTTGCTGCGGCAGACTCTCCACCTTCTGAACCGTCATTGAAAACCTCCTGATTTTCGGTGTTATCCCCGAATAGCTCCGTAATTTCTGATGTGTTTTCTTCTTCTGCAATTTCTTCTTCCGCATTCTCTGCATCATCCTGAAGACTTAATTCCTCATCGTCTTTCAGATCAGGCACTGAAGCTGCTTCCCCTGTTGTTTCCGAGTCATCGTTCTCCTGAACTGATTCTTCTGTCTCTGCAGTTTCCTGTCCGGTATCTGCTGTCAGTTCCTCAGCTGCTACCGGTATGACCGCGCCCATACTCTGTGAAAACGTAAGTGTTGCGACCAAAAGCATTGCAATCCTCTTTTTCTTCATATGATTCTCCCATTTTCGTTTTTTCTGCCATAATTATACTATATTCACTGAAGCACTGGCTATCATATTCTTCCTTCTACTGGTTTAAAAAAATATACTCCTAAAAAATCACCCAGTGTGCTAATATAAAGCAAATAAAAACATTCCAAAAAGCCTTGAAATACCAGCACTCAGAGATGTTCTGAAATCACCAAAAAAGGAACCGGTCTCCCGGTTCCTTTTTTCGTCATCTCTACATACTATATCCATCCAGATATACCGATGATACATAATTTTTGCTGGTATTCTTATACAATATCTGCAGATAATGTTCTCCATCCAAAATGACTGTGCTTCCATTTTTGATCTTTCTCTGTCTTCCGGTTCCGTGTTCACTGTAATATATTGCAACTATCTTGTAGCCCTTCTTTGCAGTGATACATACTTTTGCCTTTCTGGGATAACCTTTTGCAACCGGGACCATGGTCTTTTTATCAAAGGATTTTTTATAATCTTTTCTTCCGAATTTGCACACGTTTAACGGATTTGAATAATTATGTACCGTAACTTTAGATTTGAAAGAATATGTTTTTCCATTCTTTCTTTTTACTTTGAAGGATATGATAGAAGTTCCTGTTTTTTTTGCCTTCAGCGTAAGGGTATAATCATCCAGAAACGGCATTTTTTTTACTGATACCACACTGGTATTACTGGATTTCAGTCCCAGAACTTTGTCGGATCTGACGGAGTTTATGATTCCATATCCGATTTCCTCACCTTTCATAAGAGCAACAGACTTAGTAAATTTGAGTGTACCCGCCGCCTGCGCTGTGACCGGTGCTACTGCAAGATCTGTCACGATAAATGTAAGTGCCAGAAATAACACCAATAATCTCTTTACTGCTTTTTTCATTACTTTTTCCCCCTTTTATAAGCATTTTGGACTTATTCCATACATATTAGTATACATGAGTTATTCATATTCAACAACCTTTTTTCTGAATTTTCTGTATACTATCTTCCCGAACCTTTGCGCGAAGCTCTGTCAGATATTCTGAGAATTTCACCTGCTCATTTCCGTAAATCATCTGCAGATCATACTCCAGCGGAATCCAGGTTTTAATATCGGATTCATTGTGCTGAATCAGGGCTTCCAGCTTGTCCAGCGCTTTATAAATCCTGGCCTCCAGAGTTCGCTGCGCTTCCATCTCCTGATATAGTTCCGCCATCTCTTTATCGAACGGCTCCGGCAGAGTCTTCACCCATTCTCCCAGCACATCGGCTTCTTTCTCCGAATCCTTATCCGTTTTTTCAAAGGCTGGGATATCCCCGGTAAAAGCTTCTCCCAGATCATGGATGAGGCACATTTTCATAATTTTCAGAAGATCTGCCTCAGGAAACTCATCACTGACAAAATATGCCATCAACGTGATCCTCCAGGAATGCTCTGCAACGCTCTCCCGCCTGCCACCGGAAGTATAACTATGACGCACTGCATCCTTTAACCGCTCTGCAACGGAAAGTACTTCGATCAGTTTTTCTGGTTTCATATATATTACGCTCCTCTTCTTTTTATTATGTCAACCATCTAAATCAACTATTTTCAGCCTATCTTATAGCTGTCCATAAAACCGTTATAGCGTTTTCACTTTACTATACCATAATTTCCCAAAGAACAGACCCCCAAAAAACATTCTCCTTACTTCTGCGCGCTGACATTTCCCATCCCAAATAAATTTGTCCAAGCTAATTTCTAAAAAAACTATAAACCATATTGCATTTTTCTCCATAATCGTCATAATGAAATTATAAACAAAAGAAAGAAGGTGATTGCCGATGGATATCACGGTGTCGGATGAGGTCTCACAGGAATATCATACGCTTGTGAAGAACATCCTCTGTAACAGAGAGTTCCTGAAGCTGAGCCTGTACACCCACCACCAGTGGACCACACGGCTCATGCACAGTATCAATGTTTCTTACCTCTCCTGGTTCATTGCCAGGAAGCTGGGATGTGACGAGAAAGCCGCCGCAAGGGCAGGACTTCTCCACGATTTCTGTCCCTATGACTTCAGGGCGAAGACACCGACCGGTGAGCATCAGGCGTTTTATCACCCGAAGGCTGCCGCAGACAACAGTGCCGCACACTTTGATGTCACAGACAGAGAGCTGGATGCGATACTCTCACATATGTTCCCTCTGGGACCTCTTCCACGCAACAGGGAAGCCTGGATCATCAGCTTTGCCGATAAAGCCTGCGCCATCGCGGAAGGCTGCCATATCGCCATTGCACTGGCCAGGCGGAACCGGATCGTCATCAATCCGGCATAATTTCCACACAAAAAACAGGGCCGTCGCCACTTCTGACGCGCCCTGTTTTTGTGTGGAAATTTATTTTATAGTAATACTTTGCAGATTACTTTCTATATCTTAGTTCTCTTTCACAACAACCTTATCCAGATGCCAGATATCATCTACATACTCCTGGATAGTTCTGTCGGATGTGAACTTACCGCTGCATGCTGTATTAAGAAGTGCCATCTTAGCCCAGCGTTTCTCATCCTTATATGCTTCCTCAACACGCTTCTGTGCCTCTGCATAGGAACGGAAGTCGCCAAGGATGAAGTACTGGTCAGGTCTCGGCATGTTGCGTTTGTCGAGAAGTGAATTGTAGATATCACGGAACATCTCTGTATCGCTGGAGAAGGTTCCGTTGATCAGCTGCATCAGTACCTGACGGATCTCCGGATCTGTGTTGTAGATGAAGTCCGGATCGTAACCGCCGTTGTTCTCATAGTTGATGATCTGGTCGGAGCTCATACCGAAGATAAATGCATTCTCCTCGCCAACCTCCTGTACGATCTCAACGTTAGCACCATCCATGGTTCCAAGTGTCGGAGCACCGTTCAGCATGAATTTCATGTTACCTGTACCGGAAGCCTCTTTACTTGCTGTGGAGATCTGTTCGGAAACATCTGCTGCCGCAAAAATGATCTCAGCGTTGGATACACGGTAGTTCTCGATGAATACAACCTTCAGCTTGCCGTTGATGGAAGCATCATTGTTTACAACATCTGCCACACAGTTAATCAGCTTGATGATCTTCTTTGCACGTGCGTAAGCTGCGGAAGCTTTTGCACCAAAGATAAATGTTCTTGGATAGAAATCCATCTCCGGATGTGCCTTGATCTGGTTGTACAGATAGATCACATGCAGGATGTTAAGAAGCTGACGTTTGTACTCATGAAGTCTCTTAACCTGGATATCGAAGATAGAGTGCGGGTCAACCTCAACACCATTGTGCTCCAGGATATATTTTGCAAGACGCTCTTTGTTCTTGAACTTGATGGTCATGAACTCCTGAAGAGCCTTCTCATCGTCTGCGTAAACTTTAAGCTTGGAAAGCTGGGAAAGATCTGTGATCCAGTCCGGTCCAATCTTGTCTGTTACCCAGTCAGCCAGAAGCGGGTTTCCATGAGCAAGGAAACGTCTCTGTGTGATACCGTTTGTTTTATTGTTGAACTTCTCAGGCATCATCTCATAGAAATCCTTCAGCTCCTGATTCTTGAGGATCTCGGTATGAAGGCGTGCAACACCGTTTACAGAGTAGCCTGCAACGATCGCAAGGTGAGCCATCTTAACCTGTCCGTCATAGATGATCGCCATCTTCTTGATCTTCTCGAAGTTTCCAGGATATTTCTGCTGGATCTCAAGAATGAAACGACGGTTGATCTCCTCGATGATCTGGTATACACGCGGAAGCAGTCTGGAGAACAGCTCGATCGGCCATTTCTCAAGTGCCTCGGACATGATGGTGTGGTTGGTGTAAGCACAGCATTTTGTTGTGATATCCCATGCCTGATCCCAGCCAAGACCTTCCTCATCGATAAGAATACGCATCAACTCTGCAACTGCAACTGTCGGATGAGTATCATTCATCTGGAATACAACCTTCTCATGAAGCTTGGTAATGTCGTCGTGTGTTTTTTTGTATTTGGCAATCGCTGCCTGAAGGCTGGCAGATACGAAGAAGTACTGCTGTTTCAGACGAAGCTCTTTACCTGCCATATGGTTATCATTCGGATAAAGCACCTCTACGATAGTACGTGCAAGGTTCTCCTGCTCTACTGCGTTGTGATAATCACCCTTGTCAAAAGAGTCAAGGTTGAAGTCTACGATCGGCTCTGCATCCCAGATACGAAGTGTGTTTACAACATCGTTGTTATAACCTGTGATCGGCATATCGTAAGGAACAGCCTTAACTGCCTGATATCCTTCATGGATGAATTTATTCTCGTTCTTCACCGGATCCCACTCAACGCGTACATATCCGCCGAAATGAACCTCTTTTGCATACTCCGGACGACGGAGCTCGAAAGGATAGCCGTTCTTCAGCCAGTTATCCGGTGCCTCTACCTGATAACCGTCACGGATCTCCTGCTTGAACATACCATAACGGTAACGGATTCCGCATCCGTATGCACAGTAGTTGAGAGTTGCAAGAGAATCCAGAAAGCATGCTGCCAGTCTTCCAAGTCCACCGTTTCCAAGAGCCGGATCCGGCTCCTGGTCTTCGATGCAGTTAATGTCAAGTCCAAGCTCCTCAAGAGCCTCCTTAACCTCGCCGTATGCACCAAGGTTGATCAGGTTGTTTCCAAGGGCACGGCCCATAAGGAATTCCATGGACATATAATATACGATCTTCGGGTCCTGTTTTTCATACGCCTTCTGGCTCTTGAGCCAGTTGTCAATGATCACGTCCTTCACAGTGTAGCTTACAGCCTGAAAGATCTGCTCCTGTGTAGCCTCTTCCAGTGTTTTTCGATAAAGGAATTTTACGTTTTCTTTTACACTTTTTTTGAATTCCTCTTTCTCAAACTGCTTGTCAATCATTAGTTTTCCTCCTGTACTTTGGATACTCCCAGTGTTACAGCCTCTTTGTTGATGTTCCACTCCTTGGTGTAACCCTCTGCTTCTCCCAGAATAATGTTTTCTGCCAGTACTTCACGTTTGATCTCATCCTGGTTTGCTTTCATGATATCCATGATCTTATCGTTATCTTTTGCATAGACAATGATCTTGTCCATGACTTCGAAACCAGCCTCTTTACGCATGGTCTGAACCTTGCTGATAATCTCGCGGACAAAGCCCTCCTGGATCAGTTCAGGTGTAAGGTTTGTATCAAGGACAACGGATGTCTCACCGTCTGTCTCTGTCACATAGCCCTCGCTCTGGGCTGTTTCGATCAATAAGTCTTCCTCTGCAAGCTCGACTCTGTTTCCGTCAATGTCAAGAACGAGAACACCATTATCTCTCAGCTCTTTCATTGCTGCGGTTCCGTCGATCTCGGAGAGTGCGGTACGGATGCCGTTCAGAAGCTTGCCGTATTTCGGTCCTACTGTACGAAGCTGCGGCTTGAAGCTGTAGGAAATGAAGGACTCTACATCATCTGCGAATTTCACTTCTTTTACGTTAAGCTCATCTGCGATGATATCTGTGTAGAATTTATCCATAGCTTTCTCAGCCTTTACATACATGGTTCCGATCGGCTGACGGTTCTTGATGTTTGCGGTATTTCTGCATGCACGTCCGAGAACAACGATCTCAAGAAGCTCTTCCATGTTTGCCTCAAGATCCTTGTCGATCCATGCCTCGTTTACCTCCGGGTAATCGCAGAGATGGATACTCTCCGGAGCGTCTGCATCAATGCTTCTTACAAGGTTCTGGTAGATATCCTCAGTCATGAACGGGATCATCGGAGCTGCAGCCTTAGCAACTGTTACCAGTGCTGTGTAAAGTGTCATGTAAGCATTGATCTTATCCTGCTCCATGCCCTTTGCCCAGAAACGCTCACGGCTTCTTCTTACATACCAGTTACTCATATCGTCAACAAATTCCTGGAGTGCTCTTGCAGCCTCCGGAATCTTGTAGGAATCAAGATCCGCATCGACAGTCTTCACCATGGTATTCAGCTTGCTAAGCAGCCATTTATCCATAACCGGAAGCTTATCGTAATTTAAAGTATATTTAGTTGCATCAAAATTGTCAATGTTCGCATACAGTACGAAGAATGCGTAGGTGTTCCACAGAGTGCTCATGAACTTTCTCTGTCCCTCTACAACTGCCTTGCCGTGGAAACGGTTCGGAAGCCATGGAGCACTGTTGATGTAAAAATACCAGCGGATCGCATCTGCGCCGTATTTGTTCAGTGCATCAAACGGATCTACTGCATTTCCCTTGGACTTACTCATCTTCTGTCCGTTCTCATCCTGTACATGTCCCAGAACGATTACATTCTTATACGGAGCCTTATTGAAAAGCAGTGTGGACTCAGCAAGAAGGGAGTAGAACCATCCTCTTGTCTGGTCAACAGCCTCGGAGATGAAGTCTGCCGGGAACTGCTGCTCGAACAGGTCCTTATTCTCAAATGGATAATGATGCTGCGCAAAAGGCATTGCTCCGGAATCGAACCAGCAGTCGATTACCTCCGGTACACGGTGCATAGTCTTGCCGCAGTCCGGACACTTCATGGTGATATCATCAATGTATGGACGGTGAAGCTCGATGGTCTTCGCACGCTCGTCACCACTCTTCTCATAGAGATCCTGGCGGCTTCCTACGGATTCCATATGTCCGCACTCACACTGCCAGATGTTCAGTGGTGTTCCCCAGTAACGGTTTCTGGAAATACCCCAGTCCTGAACGTTCTCAAGCCAGTCACCGAAACGACCCTTACCGATGCTCTCTGGAATCCAGTTGATAGTATTGTTGTTACGGATCAGATCATCCTTTACTGCAGTCATCTTGATGAACCAGGACTCACGTGCATAGTAGATAAGCGGTGTGTCACATCTCCAGCAGTGCGGATAATCATGCTCGAATTTCGGTGCGTCAAAAAGCTTGCCCTCTTTGTCAAGGTCTGTGAGGACCATCGGGTCCGCTTTCTTTACGAATACACCTGCGTATGGTGTCTCTTTGGTCATGTTGCCCTGTCCGTCTACGAACTGTACGAACGGAAGGTCATACTCACGTCCGACACGGCTGTCATCCTCACCAAATGCAGGTGCGATATGAACGATACCGGTACCATCACTCATGGTAACGTAGTTGTCACAGGTTACGAAATGAGCTTTTTTGCGCTGTTTTGCTGCTGCCTCTCCTGCACATGCAAAAAGCGGCTCATATTCTCTGCGCTCAAGGTCTGTTCCTTTATATTTCTCAAGGATCTCATATGCAGGCTCATCATCCTTTGCAAGCTTGCCGAGAACCTTGTCCAGAAGTGCCTCTGCCATGTAGTAGGTGTAGCCGTCTGCTGCTTTTACCTTGCAGTAGATCTCATCCGGGTTTACACAAAGTGCAACGTTGGACGGAAGTGTCCATGGTGTTGTTGTCCATGCCAGGAAGTATGCGTCCTCACCAACAACCTTGAAACGTACGATCGCAGAGCGCTCTTTAACAGTCTTGTAGCCCTGAGAAACCTCCTGTGCGGAAAGCGGAGTTCCACAGCGTGGGCAATAAGGAACGATCTTAAAGCCTTTATAAAGAAGACCTTTTTCCCAGATCTCTTTCAGCGCCCACCACTCGGACTCGATGAAATTGTTGTCATATGTTACATACGGATGCTCCATGTCAGCCCAGAAACCAACGGTAGAGGAGAAATCCTCCCACATTCCCTTGTATTTCCATACGCTCTCCTTACACTGCTGAATGAACGGCTCCATTCCGTACTCCTCAATCTGCTCCTTGCCGTCAAGGCCAAGCTTCTTCTCAACCTCAAGCTCAACCGGAAGTCCGTGAGTATCCCATCCTGCTTTTCTCGGAACCATGTACCCCTTCATTGTACGGTATCTCGGGATCATATCCTTGATAACTCGTGTCAGAACGTGTCCGATATGTGGCTTACCATTTGCGGTAGGCGGTCCGTCATAGAATGTGTATGTCTCGCCCTCTTTACGGCTGTCCATACTCTTTTCGAAAATCTTGTTGTCTTTCCAGAATTTCTCGACTTCTTTTTCACGGTCAACAAAATTCAGATTCGTGTCAACTTTACGATACACAATATTTACCTCCTGTGTCTGATTACTGGCTGCTGCCTCATCTGTAAGGCCACAGCGGATTGTTTCTTCACAGATACCTGTTCGTGCCAATGCTTCGGGCACTTATAAAAAAAGACCCCATCCTGTAAAAGGACGAAGTCTGATTCGCTGTACCACCTGTTACATTATACGGGCCTGTGTCCGGATCCCTGCGTCTTCTGCTGTGTTCTTATGCTCTGTGTTATGGCGCGGGCTGTTGTTCCATGTCTGTTCATGGCGGACAATTCTTTGTATCTGCCGATATATGTTCCCTGTAACGGAGGAAATCCGTCAGTTCTTACTTAAAGATCATCTGTATATCAGATATTCTTCCGGCTGCTGCCGGACAACTTCGGAACTGAAGCTCAGGAGTGATATTCCGCCATATTTACTCGTCCCAGGCTCCCACCATCCCCAGTTCGCTGCAAGCTTTCCATATGGCCTACTGTCTCCATCACAGCTTTTTCTATATACGCTGTCTATTATAGGTTGGGGAAAATCCATATGTCAAGTGTTTTCATGGATTTTTCTTATTATATGTATGTTCACTTCTTCTTAATGGAATTTTCACAGACTGCAAGTGGTTTTTCCGGGAGGAAAGTGGTATACTACTACAGAATCTTGAGGGCAAAAATACAGCGTTTCATTAATACAATGCTATAATTAATGAAATACTGCACCTCATCACAAAACGGGCAAGAGTTTTTTCGGTTACTGATTTCCAGATAAATAATAACCTTCTCTCCCGGATTTATCACTGAAAGGTATCTTGTTATGAAAAATATGAAAAAACAATCCTTGCGTCGGATCTTTGCAGGCATTCTCGGCATAGGGATCCTGCTCACAGGCGCAGCTCCCTGCGCGGCGGCTGCCTATGGATACGATGAATATGGTGATCCTATCGTCACTGCCACACCGGTTCCTGATGGTCAGGCCGCAGCAGTCACGCCTGCTCACTCCAGCTATTATTCACAGGCTGCCGACACCGATTCCATTGACGGGTGGCCCAAAGGTCCCAGCATCGAAGCACAGGCTGCAGTCCTTATGGACGTAAATACAGAAGCCGTTCTTTATTCCAAAAATGCGGACACACAGCTCTACCCTGCCAGCATCACGAAGATCCTGACTACACTGCTTGCCTGCGAAAATCTGAATACTAAGACAAACATTACCGTATCTGAAAAAGCTTCCACCAGTGTAACTGCCGGAGATTCCAGTATTTATGCTGCTCCCGGTGAAAAATTCACCAGGGATCAGGCCCTGATGGCTGTCATGCTCCAGTCCGCTAATGAAATGTCTGTCGCCGTTGCGGAAGAAGTTTCCGGCTCTGTAAAGAAATTCACAGAGCTCATGAACTGGCGCGCCAAGCTTTTTGGCTGCAAGAACACACACTTTAACAATCCCAACGGTCTTCCGGATGAGAATCATTACACTACAGCCTCCGACATGGCAAAGATCGCCAAATCCGCCTGGCTGAATCCTCTTTTCCGGCGATACTGCACCAAACGTTATTACGAGATCCCGCCTACCAATAAATTTGCGGAAGCCCGCCAGCTACTCAATCATCACAAGATGATGAAAAACGGCGAATATTATTATGAAGGCGTCCGTGGCGGAAAAACAGGCTACACGGATGCATCCGGCAACACACTTGTCACCTACTGCAAACGAGGAAATATAACGCTGGTAGCCGTGATCCTGAATTCTACTTCCGCGGCAAATGCTTACAGCGATACCGCTTCTCTTTTTAATTATGGTTTTGAAAATTTTGAAAAGGTGGATATGAAGGTGTCCATGGAGCCAGTCCCGTTTAAGGTACTCCCTTGTGACAAATATATCCTTAAGAATAACGGAAACACCTATCCGTTTTATTATCAGACAAAGGTTTATGTGACTCTTCCAAAAGATATCAAAAAATCACAGCTTAACAAACGCCAGGCCGTTCTTCAGAATGCTGTCGGCCCATTGCGTCTGAAAAGCAAATATTATTATAAGAAACAAATGGTCGGATGGGGAATGCAATACGAACGAAACATCGTATCAGATCTTCTCCTGACTTCGTAACATTTTCCTGCGGCGGAGAGATTCGTGCTTTTCACGGATCTCATCCGCCGCTTCTGTATCTTCTGCTCTCAGGGTCTTCACCCCGAAATATTTTCCCTCATCGGTTTTTCGGATCCGGATCTTTCCGGCAACAGGTCCATGCTCATGGCAAAGGGCAAGGCTGTAATATACCTTGGAATTGTTGGTACTGAACCAGCGGATCTTCCTCTTGGCAGGGCATCTGCAAATGG
This sequence comes from Blautia sp. aa_0143, assembly GCF_004167315.1. NCBI lineage: Bacteria > Bacillati > Bacillota > Clostridia > Lachnospirales > Lachnospiraceae > Blautia > Blautia sp. aa_0143. The sequence goes on along the minus strand of NZ_RCXU01000016.1, from coordinate 56,378 downwards.
GACACATGGTACTTACCATGGTACGGTCCTTCATCAGACGCTCCTTTGATACAAATTCCCTGGACACAAACTTGTCATGGTCTGTATAGGAAATATAGATCTCGCTGTCTCTGGATTTTGGATTCTGATATACATCCAGGGACGGATGGCGGATCATGCAGGCTTCATCGATCTCCAGGAGTATCCTGGCCGTATAGCTGGCGTCTGCCAGTGCCCGGTGAAAATCCCGGTTTTTGGGAAGCTGCAGGTAGTCTGTAGCATATTCCAGGGAACGCCGGGATATTCCATCCTCGAATTTTATGCTGAAAAGTTTCTGCACATCGTAGTAATGCACCGGCCCTGGCATCAGCTTCAGAAGATTATAGTATTTCATATTGCGCTGAAGTTCCATCACATCCTGGTCTCCCCAGGTAAAAAAGCGATACTCCTCCCCGCACCATTCCAGAAATCTGCGGATTGCCCTTGGAAAAGGGATTCCTTTTTCCAGTTCATGATAATCCACGTGGATCACTTCATGGATACTGTCGTGGATCCAGTGGTACACTTTGGGCTTGATCAGGCACTGAAAGGTATCAACGATCTCTCTTTTTTCATTTAATTTTACTGCCCCGATCTCTATGATCTCAAACGGGAGCCGACTATCCGGATGTCTTCTTCCATCCGGATTCTGGTTCCATTCCAGGTCAAATACAATATAGTTCATGGGTTTTCTGTCCTCTTATCTGACAGTGTGCGCAGATATCCTTATAAAGAGCAGGCACTGTGTTCTGCTCCTCTATATCTTATGAACGCAGCTGCTTCATGGTCTGATCCCGGTTATTTCCCGGTTCTGCATTCGGACACAGAATAAATCGCTTCAAACAGCTCCTGCTGGAAGCTTTCTGTATCTGCATCTGTCAGAATCATATCTTTCATTTCGTCTTCTTCGTGTAGCCACCAGCGAAAATCGCATAATGTAGCACCCCGTCCGGCACCGTCTGAACAATCCACATCCAGGAATACTTTTTCTGTTTTAAAGAACTCCGGATGGATGAGATACATAAACGGTACAGCAGCATGGATACTTGCCACGCAGCGATATTTGGAAAAGTTTTCAAGTACGTAGCCAGCCATATCTCCACAGGCTCTGGCTGCCGGATCACCGGACTGGCACAGCTTCATGATCTGGTTTCTGGTAAGATTACATTTCAGGGTAGCATCCAGTCCGCACATGATCAGTGGGATTCCGGAATCGAATACGATCTTTGCCGCCTCCGGATCTGCGTAGATGTTGAATTCTGCTGCCGGTGTGATGTTTCCGCCTTTTGCTGCACCGCCTGTAAATACAATTTTTCTGATCTTATTCTTTATTTCAGGAAAAACCTTCAACAGAAGTGCAAGATTAGTCATTGGTGCAGTTTCGATCATTACTACCTGCTCGCCCTCCGGAATGGCATTCAGAATGTCACGGATAAAAAGCACTGCATTGTCAGAAGCAGCCTCTGATTTTGCTTCCGGCAGTACGCAATGACCAAGCCCTGTCTCTCCGTGAAATTCTTCCGCATAAATTGCCGCTTTCACAAGAGGACGGTCCTGGCCTCCTGCCACCGGAACCTTCAGTCCGTAAAAATCCACCAGCTCCAGTGCATTTTGGGTCACTCTTTCTATCCTGGTACTTCCTGCAGATGTCGTCACTGCAAGCAGCTCCAGTTCATCCTGATGTGCTGCCGCATATGCCAGTGCGATCCCGTCATCGATTCCGGGATCACAGTCCATGATAACCTTGATCTTATCTCCCATATATTCACCTCTGTAAAAACTCTTTCCCCAATTTTATAGTATTGCCGAATTTCCGCTGTTTACCTGTTCCAAGTATAACAGAGTGAGGAAAGAGTGTAAAGTTAATCAGAATTCGTTACTGTTCACTCCGTTCTCAGCAACACTCTTCGCGATGCACAGAATTTATGCTGATCGCATAAATTCGCGCGGTATGTCTCGGGTTTTCTGTGACTTTCGCTCACACAAAACACCTCGCGGAATATTACCAGTAAACAATAATCAAAATTCACCTCTGTACTTCAGGCTGAAACGTAAAGAACCCCTCTGCCGGACATTGGCAGAGGGGTGGAAAAAAGGGGGTTATATTCATTTATATAAACAAATGCAATGTGCAATTTGGAGCTTTAATATTTGCAATATCCGTTTGGGTTGTTCCGGATATTGTTATTATGCTATATTCCATCACCCGGAGCTTGCAATCCAGTACCGGGACTTCACAATAAATGCTGATCAATCAATAGAAACAAATTTCTTCTCTTCTGCTTCTTTCTTGGTCTCTTCCTTCGGGAAGGTTACATGAAGGATTCCGTTCTCATATTTCGCATGGATATCTTCATGCTTAATGCTCGAGCCTACATAAAAGCTTCTGTTGCAGGTTCCTGTATAACGTTCTCTGCGAACATATTTACCTTTATCATCCTTCTCGTCCTTCTTCTCTTCTCTGGTTGCCTGAATGTTCAGATAACCATTCTTCAGCTGGATCTTCACATCCTCTTTCTTAAATCCCGGAAGATCGATCTCCAGTTCATAATTGCCATCTACATCACGGATATCTGTCTTCATCATATCCTTCACCTGAGGATAAGCATTGGCAGCTGCCTGACGGCCTGTCGGATATCCCATAAAATCATCAAATAAATCTTCTCCGAAAATACTTGGCATTAACATAACTCATTCCTCCTGATCTATATTCGCTGCGTGCTGCGCAGGCGTTTTTAATTTACTGTTTCTGAAAACATCTGCAAATTCTGTAAGAACTTTCTCCGGAAGATTTCTTTTTTCTCTCTTCCTTTGTTCTGTATGTACTATAACACGCATTATTAGCACTGTCAATAGGCGAGTGCTAATTTCACACTTTCTTCACATTTTCCGTAATTTTACGATCCATTTTTCCGATACATATGTCTGAAGCGCCGAAGATAGAAGGACTCCCAGGATCAGAAATGGAACTGCCTGTAAAAACACTCCCATAAATACATAAATATAATAACTGCTTTCATAAAAGAGAGCCCACGTCTGCTGAATACAGGAAAGAACATCTGTATCGGGACCATGGATTCCGTATTCAGTGCAGTGGAGATATGCTTCATGAGATCTGTCGAATAATACATCTAATCGATACCGGGACGGTAATAAGGCAGGCTACCGCACCAGATAGCATGACTGCAACATCCTGGAATAGGAACTGGGAATTAAGAATGATCTCCAGGCTATATTGCTGTGTCTGAATGTATGAAAATAATAAAATAGTTCCTCCAAGATAAGCAAACAGCAACGTATTTACCGTTGTACCGATAATTTCTTTCCCAACCTGATAGCCGGAAGCTGTAAGCTCTTTCGCTGTCAGACTGTTTTTATGAGTCCAGACTTCATATACAGAAGATGTTACAGATAATGCTGTATCGATAACAGCCCCAAGAGTACTGAAAACAGTTACAAATATTCCTACATGAAGCATGTTAATATGAAGGTCCGTACTGTAATAATACATAAAATCGTCTTCCGAAATCTGCAGCTCATTTAACCCGTAACTTCCTGATCTCCACGTAATAATATAAATCGGAATAAACAAAAGTAACATTACCAGCAGTGTAGCCAGAAAAGCCGCCCGCGTCTTTGGATTATTTCCGTTCTGATAAAACAGAGAAATATAACAGACACCTGCACCTGCCACCAATATCAGAAGCAGTACAGGAAAACCGGCAGACATCAGCATAATTGAAAAAAACAAAATTACAATATTCCCCGCCAGTGTCATAATTGACATGGCTCCACGCTCTCCGCCAATCAAGATCACCAGAAAAATTAAAATCAATGCAAGAAAAATGATCATTCTCTGACACCCCTTTTCCGTGATGGTATTTTCATAATCGCTGAAGCAATAAAAACAGATACCGGTATTGCCAGTACAATTCCAATACTTTCTATCAGAAAACGACAGATATCATATGGAATGTGGTATCTCACGATCGTTATAAAACTTATATCATTATTCATCTTAAGTATGAACATGGGAATCATGCCGCTTGCCAAAACAAACAGCAGTACATTTATCATGGTTCCCATAATATCATATCCGATTTCACGACCGGAATGTATCAGTCTTCTCAGAGAAACCGATGGATTTTTCCGCACGATCTCTCCTACTGCTGCGCTGATCGTCACCGTCACATCCATAATTGCACCAAGTCCTGTCAGCATAATATCTGCCCAGAATATATCTGCTGAATTGCCTGTACTTCCAAGGTATTCCAGATTGGAATAATCCAGATCTCCGTACATATAAATAGAAAATTCAAACAATGTCATGATCAGAAACAGAACACACAGTGTTGAAAGAACTGAGGAAAATGTTTTTCTATGAATTCCATTTAAGCAGATCAATGTAGTCAGTGAAAAAAGAACTGCGATGACATTACAGATATTTAAAATATTTTTGCCTTCTGTAAAAGCCTGAAATCCATACGCAAATATGACTGTATTCAGTATCAGTGATATGATCGTGTAAAATCCCTGCTTTCCTGTAATGCAGATCAGAAGAAAAAATAATCCTCCTGCCAGTAATGCCAGATACCCATCCCTTTTTACAGAACGTATCGTTTTTCCGGGGCTTTCCTTTGAACCGCTTAAAAGAACGGTGTCTCCTTTATGATATTTCTTGGTCTGAACCTGAGAAGATGTATATTCATTAGAGACCGTTATTTTTTCCCCTTTATGCGAACCGTTTAATATCCGTGCCGTAATATTCTGAGTATAATAATATTCTTTTGAGCCCCTGGTTCCTTCTCTGCTCAGAGTCTGTTTTTCTGTTACGGAACATATTTTTGCCAGCGGTGTATGATAAAATCGGGAATTACAGCAGGTAAACAGAACAAAAATAATATATATGCCGGCTAAAAGATATTTTTTGTGAAATATGCAGGATTTCATTAACTTCATTCCCCCTGTAGAAATATTGCAATTGTAAACGCACTGACCGGTTGCTTTTTATCGAAGTAACATTCTACGCTTTTTGAAAGTATTGGTCAATATAAGGTATACAAAAAACAGCAGCAGAACCGTTTTCACAGTTCTGCTGCCCCCATAATTATTTTAACAAATACCTAACTCCAAAAAAGCCATTATTTACAAAGCGCAGAAAATGCATCTGCAACAAACTGAACCTTGGTTCCGATAATAACCTGTACAGAAGTTTTTCCAGGTTTGATCACGCCTGCAACACCTGCAGATTTGATCACCTTATCATTTACAGCTGTAATATCCTTAACCTCAAGTCTCAGTCTTGTGATGCAGTTATCGATGCTTGTGATGTTCTCTTTTCCGCCACAGCCTTCAAGGATCTTTGCGGCAATAGCAGTATAGTCATCATTTGCAAGCTCAATATTCTTCTCTGCCTCAAGATCATCATCGTCTTCTCTTCCCGGAGTCTTCAGATCAAATTTCTTGATGGCAAAAAGGAATACAACATAGAATACAATGAATGCTGCAATTCCAAGAGGAAGGATGAGCCATGTTTTCTGTGCTGCCGGAAGTGAGGATGAGAAAAGTAAATCCATCGCACCGGCGGAGAAGCTGAAGCCTGCACGGAAGCCAAGAGCAACTGTGATCATGGTAAAGATACCGTAAAGTAATGCATAGATCACATAGAGGCCAGGAGCAAGGAACATAAATCCAAACTCGAACGGCTCAGTTACACCACAGATAAATGCACAGATCGCTGCAGATGCAACAAGACCGATGGCAACTTTTTTCTTTGCAGGTTTCGCACATCTTACCATTGCAAGTGCTGCACCAGGAATACCAAACATCATACATGGGAAGAATCCGGACATGTACATTCCAAGGCTCCAGGATACATCTGCAGAGGTTTCACCTGCCCAGAAGTGCTGAAGATCACCAAGTCCGATGGTGTCAAACCAGAATACATTGTTCAGTGCGTGATGTAATCCGGTAGGGATCAGCAGACGGTTCAGGAATGCATAGATACCTGCACCAACAACATCCATACCTGCAACTGCTTTTCCTAATGCTACAAGTGCACTGAAAAGTAATGGCCACACAAACAGTAATACAGCAGATACGATAATGGAAACCACTCCTGCGATGATCGCTACGCAGCGCTTGCCGCTGAAGAATGACAACCAGTCAGGAAGCTTGGTGCTCTTGAATTTGTTATAGCATGTAGATCCGATGATACCGGCAAGGATTCCGATAAAAGGATTCGCAATTTTGTCAAATGCAAGAGTTTTTGTTGCATTGTCTGCGATTGATGGCATGATGGTTGTAACAAATCCTGTAGAAAGAAGTGTTGTGAGCATCAGCTAGGATGCAAGTGCAGCAATTCCGCCGGTTCCGTCATTCTTTTCTGACATACCGACACCAACACCGATAGCAAAAAGGATTGCCATGTTGTCGATCAGAGCTCCGCCTGCCTTAACCAGAAACAGACCGATCAGATTGGCTGCGCCATGAATGTCTCCACCCTGCATAGTTGCCGGACATAACCAGTATCCGATACCCATGAGGATACCACAGATCGGCAGTACTGCCACCGGAAGCATTAACGCTTTTCCCAGTTTTTGAAGAAATTTCATATATTTCCCCTCCCTTAAAATAAATATATTTGACCGGATCACTCCGGTTATAACACCCCGAAAATTGCTACTATCTCCGGGCTGCTATAAGCCTGTCAGCTGCATGAAGATGATCATGAAAGCTTGAGGACGGCTTCATCCGCCGAAACATCCCCCTCCTTCTGGAGGCTTATCTTTCCGTAATCATCTGTGTTGCAGATCAGAACCGGGATAATCGTGTTTAAACCGGCTTTCTCAATTTTGTCCAGATCAGCCTCTATCAGAAGATCACCCTTTTTAACCTTGTCACCTGCTGCAACGTGGGCTTTAAAGGGTTCGCCCTTAAGTGTGACTGTATCCAGTCCGATATGTATCAGTATTTCTGCTCCCTGAGTGCTTGTCAGCGTAACTGCATGAAGCGTATCAAATACCATTGCCACCTCACCGTCTGCCGGAGCATATATCCTGCCGTCTGCCGGGATCACGGCAAAACCGTCACCCAGTACCTTATCCGCAAAGACAGGGTCCGGAACCTCCGCAAGGGGAACCACTCTACCCTTGCAGGGTGCATAGATTAAATTTCCTTTATCTTTTCCTTTAAAAAATTTCAGCATATTCTCTTCCTCCCGTTATTTCACCACTTCTTCCGGTATTGATATCCGCGATGTCGATTTGTAAATATGTCTATATATTTTTTATCCGTTCCGGGTTTATATTATATATTTCGTATAATTTTCATTTTTTGATTTTTAGGCATGTGTATATATTAACCATTATTTTCGGTTTTGTCCACATTTTTATCGGTATTTTTCAAAAAAATAAGCTGTAGCACATTAACGCGACAGCTTATGTGAGAATATTCAGTTTACTTCAGCAGTTCTTTTTCTTTCATATTCGTTGTCACCTGAAACTCTCCGTTGATCCGTTGGATCTCGTATACCAGGGGATTATTTCTGGCCCAGCCGGGATCTTTTTCTGCCTGCCGGTTCCAGCTGTACCAGGCGCGGACAAAGCCTTCGTGGATGGTAGATTCCGCTTCCTGGCGGGCCTGGACCGCATCCTGATAATCCACAAAAGTTCCGATATAAAATCGTTTCCCCTTGAATCCGATGGTAGCACGGTATTTTCCATTCCGCAGCTGATAGACGCCACGGAATCCGCTGGTATTATCACTGCGGTGCTTTCTTTTTTCCAGCATCTCCACACAGGTTCCATCTACCATATGCAGCTGCCCGGGAAGCTCCTTCCATATCTCCTGTCTCAGACAGCCACAGCTTCTGTAATTACCATGAAGAAGGCCATCCTCTGTCACATCCACTTCATTTCCGCAGTCACACCGACAATGCCAGAACACAGAGCCCTTTTTGCTCCTTTTATCTGTATGATAGAGAGCAGTCAGCCGCCCGAAACGCTGTCCGCTGATGTCGGTGATCCCGCGACCTCTGACATAATGGCCGCAACCGCAGCTGGTACATTTTCCGGCTTTCAGGCTGTGTGCAGTGGAAATATGCATATTCCCGCAGTCACAGCGGCATTCCCACCTGGTCCTGCCGTTTTTACTTTCCAGTTTTTTTACTGCCACAAGTTTCCCGAAACGCCGGCCTGTAAGGTCTTCTGCCACCGGGCCTCTCCTAGAACTGTTTTGCGGAATACATCCACAGTCCTTTACAGTCCCACGCATCAGATGTCTGGTATTTACTTTTATCTCATTTCCACAATCACATCTGCACAGCCATACAACATATCTGTTTTCCCGCTCATCCAGTTTTTTCAGTACCGTCAGATGACCAAATCTCTGACCTTCCAGTTTAAGTCCGTTTGCCATCCTCTGTCCCTCACATTTCGTCAAAAAAAGCGATGCGGTAGAAATTTTTCCTGCCGCACCGCTGTCCGGATCCTGTTATTTATCCGTTTTCTTTTTTCTTCTGACAAATACTGCTGCCAGTAATACCACGCATCCGGAAACGCAGATCACTGCGATCCATTTTGCAATGTTTGTGTTATCTCCTGTTTTTGGCATAGCTTTTACATGACTGGAACCAGTATTTCCTGTATAGGAAGAAGTTCCGGAAGCAGGCGGATTGCTGTCAGGTTTTATCGGCGTGTTCGTTATGGTCGCTGCCGGAGTTCTGGTCGGCACTGCAGTCGGAGTTTTTTCCGGAAGTGGTGTCGGTGTATTTTCCGGTACAGGTGTCGGCGTATCCACAGGATCGTAGGAATTCACAAAGCCGATATCCTGTTTCTCGCTGTTCATCTGTGCATCGGTATGTGCAGCCACAACTGCTTCCAGATCACCGGACTCTCCGTTCGTTACTGTTACTTTCACATAATAAACGGTATTGTCATAATGTCCGTTTTCCAGCTTTCCAGGCTGCTGGGAAACGCTGTAAGTGTATACGCCAGGAACAGCATATTCCACTGCAGGAAATTCTGCTTTCCCCGCACCTGTGATCGTGATCGTATTTTCTTCCGGCATGGGTGCTTCGTCCTCACCCTGAAGAATGATCGTATAAGTTTCGTCCGGAGATGGCTTCTCACCTGACAATTCCACGCTGACAGGAATCTTTACTTCCGCAACTCCAGCTGCCATAGCTGAAATCGGAAAAACTGTCAGGCACAGAACCGCAAGCAGGAGCACTGCCGGAAATTTTCGTATATTCGTCTTCATCCCCTCCTTACGTCTCCGGCGAATAAGGTTTCATTACCGCCAGAAGAACTGTTCTTGCATCTGTAAATTCCGAAGAGCAGGTTGACATTGCCAGTATCTGGGAAAAATCTTCGGACTTTCCAATGTTATCCATTGTCTGCTGATGGACATGTTCCGCGTTTTTTCTGACAAAATCCACAAGTCCGCTGGTGTCCGCCTGCCATTTTCCCGTTGCAAAAATAGAATCCTCAGATGCGGAAACCTGCATACATGCAAAAATTTCCAGCTTGTAGGAACGGTCAGGCAGGATCAGCGTACCTGTGGTGTTTTTGTTGAAAAATTTCTTTTTTCTGTAAAGATCCAGATCTCCGAACATCTTATGCTCTGCCATGTGATGACCATACAGGAGAGAATATTTCCCCTGAAAATTTCTGTCACAGCCGGAATCCAGAAAGATGCTTCCTGACAAAGCAAAATCACCGTATACATCGGTATTGATGTAAGTCAAGTTATCTTCTCCCTGAAGGATCGGATAATCGATCTTTGTGTGGTCCAGTGTGATCCATCCACAGACATCCGGATTGATCTTTCGGAGCTCTTCAAAAGAAGCGCCTCCGTCTTTCTGTTCCGGGTCCGGTTTCAGTTTTAAGAGCTGGGACTGGATGTCGTCCACAGCGCCATAGACCTGTGCGTTATCCCAGAGCGCATACCCGGAATACGCCGCCGCCAGAATCAGAAACAATGCTACAATGGCAGTGACCAGAGAGTTGGCTGCTTTCAGAAAAAACTTAGATGCGTTCATACTGCCTCCTCTCTGCTGCCTGGATGATCATTAGTCTTCGTATTTACGTCTTCTGGTGATGAATGCTGCACCTGCGATTACGATCACACCTGCGAATACGAGGATGTATGGGAGGGTTGTGAGGTTGATGCCGGTGTCGATTTCGCCACCTTTGTTGTTTACAAATGCCTGAGTTGCTTTGTCTGAAGTAGTTGTTCCCTCTGCTTTATTACCATCTTTTCCATTTACCGTTGTTGTATATTTATCAACTGCAGTCTCTGTTACTGTGTAAGTAACATCTTTTGGCAGATTTTCGATAGTGATTGTATCACCATGTTTCAGTTTAAATGTTTCTATTTCACCAACTTTGATAGATGTTGGATTTTTAGCATATGAACCGACTGATACTGTATAACCATTTTCATCATATGCTGTTTTATTATCTTTTCCTGTTAAAGTAATTGTAAAATCGAAATATTTAGACTTGTCACCAAGGTTACCTGTTACCTGTTTAGATACCTCTAATTTATTAGCTGTATAAGTGTTATTAAATGCAGCTTCATCATTTGCAAGTTTGTTTTCATTTTTTGTAAAGGAAACAGAATCTACTTTAAATGTTCCTAATGTCTCACCATTTACTACAGTGACTTTCATTGTTACAGAATCTGTATCGTAGTCTACACCTGCTGTAGTTCCTGCTGTCTCTTTAATTGTGTAAGTATAAACTCCAACACTTTTGTAAGCTGGAAGAGTTACATCAACAGTCTTCTTGTTACCGCCTATAGTAGCACCATCTTCTTTTGTATAAGAAACAGTTCCAACTGTTGGTGTTGGCATATTATCTACATTTACACTCTCTGCTGCATCTGTAACTCCTGCATTCTCAATAGTAAAATTAAATGTTTCTGCAGGTGAGCTTCCTTCACCGCTCAGCTGGTATTCTTTAGTAAACTGAACTATACCTTTTACAGGCGTCTGTGCTTTGTTAACTGTCTCTGCCGCAAACGCCGTACTTCCCATGGTAAACATGGTGGCTGCTGCGATCAAACATGCTAACAGTTTCTTTGTCTTTTTCATAAGAAAATCCTCCTAGAAATATAAATTTTTATTTATAAGCTCATAAAAAGCAGCTTATACATTTGTTGTTATGTTCTCTCAGAAATGGGAGAGCAGTTACTTTTTTACAGTTCCCTTCTTCGAAGTATGGTGATCACTTTTGCTTTTACATCCTCCGTGGAGATGGGGCCAAATTCACGGCTGTCTTTTGCATGGGTTCGGTAATCTCCCAGAATAAATACACTGCCTTCCGGAACTGTATAGGGATATGTGATCCCTTCCTTTGCATATGTAGGAAATGCAATTTCTCCTGTCTGGGCTGTTCCGTTTACGAGAAGCGTTCCTGTGTCATCCATTGTGATCACGTCTGTTTCGCATCCCAGGATACGCCCTACGTGAGTTTTGCCGCCGGCTTCATACACGACAACATCTTCTTTTTCAAGATTCTGTTCCAGCCGATAACCGATGAGAAGATCTCCGGCCTCCACTGCCGGGAACATTTCATTATCCGGTGCCTGGACTATAAGAAAAACCTGTGTAAACAGCAGCCAGCCAACGGCCACGATCAACACGATCCGCCAGAAAAGACGGATGTAGCCTTCCTTTATTTCTGTAGAATATCTTCTTTTTCGGATTGTCTGAGAACAGGTTTGATCTTTTTCAGCACGCATCACCTCCGCACCTCTTCTCTGGAACTATATCCTGTGAACAGATCAGACATTTGTATCCTGTCCGGTAGTCCCTCTTTCAGCAAGTTCCTTATATTTGCGAATCATGGCATCACAGCTTTTCTGATGGTCAGCGATCAGTGCATCGTACCGTGCACGTTCTGCGCTTAAGGATATTTCATAAATCTGGTTTAACTCTTCCAGCTTTTTCCAGAGATGAACTTCATCCACTCCGCCAAACAGCACCTTCCGAAACCTGACCGTCCGGAACCACTCCTTCAGCTTTTCGTGCTCATGATTTAACGCCTCTGTCTGCGGAAACCGCTCTGCTCCAGCATTACAGCTTCCTTTTTTTCCTGACCGTTTCTTCTTCATCACAACCGCCTTCAACTCCAACGCTTCCTGCGCCCGAATAACAGCACACCTGCTCCGGCGACTACGATACCTAATACCAGAATGTATGGTGTTGTATTGAAATCCAACCCAGTGTCCGGGATTGCGTCTTTGTTGTTGGTGAAGATAACTTCGTGAGGAACATCATTATCCCTTCTTGAAATAGATGTTATTTTCGCCTTTCTATTATTCGTACCAGAAGAATTACCGTCTATTGTATAGGAAGGCGTATATCTATCGCTGTTATAATAATCCTTTTCTTCGATTGTTACGGTTGCTCCAACTGGAACCTGTGTCAGTCTTGTTGTCTGCTTATCTGACAGTGTAATTGTCGTTGAACCTGTATACTGTGTCTCACCGATGTTGAATGGAAGCTTAATACTTCCATTTACTACAGAAACTGTAAAGTTAAACTGTTTACTTTTATCTCCCATACTTCCGGTTACAAGTTTTTTGATGTTTACTGATGTATAAAGCGGTGTGTAGTGGGCATAGAAGTTTACGGTACCATTTGCCAACTCTGTATTTTTTGGAGGATATGGCCAAGTTGTAATTTTCTGATCTCCACATGCTCCTCCATCAACATTTTCCGGATACCAGCCATCCAGAACATATGTTATTCCATCGATAACTTTCTCATTCTCACCTTGCTCTGTTTTAATAACAGAATCTCCAGTTTTATAGTTTTTCGCATCAACTTGTGTATACTCTGTATCATTGGGATTTTTCACCCAGAATTTAGCAGTAAATGCTCTTCTACTTTTAATATTCAATGCACAGTCTATATGATATGGATATTTTCCTCCGTTTCCCCGTGAAATTTTACGGGGAGTTAATGTAATTTCAAGAATATCTGATTTGTCAAGACTATTAATATTAATTCCCGTATCTTTACTGATTGCTTTTTTGTAATTCTCCCAGATTGAATCCAATATAAATGTAAAATATGAACCAGTAGTCGTATCTCCATTCTTTACTGTCCAGGTTGTGCCTGTCCTTCCATCCGGCCATGAGAGAATATAATTCGACACATTTTTTCTAATATTTTTATCTTTGTAAACTGTATCTCCTACATAACCATTTTCCCATTCTGCATCAGCTATATTAATTTTTCCTAACATATTACTGGTTTCCCCTGCCGGTGCCCATGCTCCCGTATCATTTGTCCATGGATCTCCTGCAGGATTGGCAAGATAATAAATTGCTGCACTTTTCTCGTAAATGGACCATCGTTCCTGCACCGCTACCAGATCTTGCTCCTGCTCTATATCCTGTACTGTCTGTGCATCCGCCTGCGCTTCCAGCTCCACATCCTGCACCTCATCTACCGATGCATCTGTATCTTCCGCCGGTGTCGCAGTTGGTCCTTCCGGTTTTTCCGTAACTGTTGGCTCTTCCGGCTGTTCGGTCACGGTCGGATCTGCTGGCTGGATTGGCTCTTCGCCAGGCTCTACGGATGGCTCTTCCGGCTGCTCCGGATCCTCAGATGGAGTTTCGATAACATCTGTCGGTTCCTCTGTATTTTCATCTCCGGTTGTCACCGCAGGTTCTTCTGGTTGTGCTTCATCCACCGACTGATCATTTTCCGCTTCTGTGGCTGTCAGCTCTTCTGCATCCTCTGCGGATCCGGACTGTACTGTTTCAATATTTTCATTGGCTGTTTCACTGCTGGCCTCTACCGCAAACGCTGAGATGGAAACACTGCAGATCATTGCGAACGCAATACAGACTGAGAGGACCTTCCTCCACAGACGGTGTTTTCCAGATGAATGATTATGTATCATACTTCAAACCTCCTTCTTGTATGCTATGGCAGTCAAAAACAGGCACTGCTCATTACATGTCCATGCCGGTATTTCTGCTCTTTCGCAGAGCACAATACTCTGTGAAAGATTCCCTGCGATCCGTGTAAATTTAACGGTTCTTTCTTCTCTGACGGCGGTTTTTGACGGTTTATAAAAAAACTCAGGCTCCCGGAAATTCTTTTTCCACGGTATCTGCGATCTTCAGTTTTTCCATATTTTTACGTTTCAGGTTCATGGATGAATGTACATAACATTCCAGTGTGATCCGTGTGCTGGAGTGCCCCAGGATCTCCGAAAGACTGCGGATCTCAAATCCGGCCTCCACACATCGTGTCGCAAAACTATGCCGCAAAGTATGGAAATGAACATTTTTCAGATCACAATCTTTCGTATATTGCCTCATGCGATACTGCAGGGTTCTGGGCTCCAGGAAATACCCTGCTTTTCCGGTCAGAACATATGCTTCCAGATCATCTGCTCTCCATTTGTTACAGAGCTTTTCAATATCCTGGTTCATGGGGATCATCCTTACCGACCTTCCACTTTTAGGAACCCCGGTTATGATCCGGGTCCTTTCTTCACTTGCAGGATTGAGATTTTTCAGGCGCTGCATGGTATGACGTACAAAGATGACTTTATTTTCCAGAGAAATATCTTCCCATTTCAGAGCACATACTTCTCCGATCCGCAATCCTGTCAGCAATGCCAGCAAAACCCCAAATTTACACGGATCCATGTCCCGTAAAAGATATTCCGTAAACCTTTTCTGTTCTTCACAGGTCAGCACACGCATTTCTTTTCGATCCTGCCTGGGGTATACGATATCCACCGGTTTTGCCAGTGGATTCTGCTTTGCTGTATAATTCAGAATGGAATGCAGCACGGAAAGGATATCCCGCACTGTTTTTGGTGACAATCCTCTTTCATGGACAAGCCTGTAGCTGAATTGTTCTACAAGTATTTCTGAAACAGCCTCGGAAAAATACTGCCCAAGGTCAGGCTTGATATATTTTTCCAGGATCGTTGTATATTTTACAAAAGTAGATGGTTTCACGCTGCTTCGTTTCAGATACAGCCATTCATTACAGTAATCTGCAAAGCGATTCCGTTTTCCTCTCACGGGCAGGAGCTGATCATTCATCAGCGCATAACGTGCCTGATTGACCTTATCTCTGACTTCATGATATGTTTTTCCGTAACAGTAGCCATAGTGTATCCTTCCGTTTATCCGATGCTCCTTGATATATCTGGCTTCCCATCGTCCGTCTTTTCTTTTGTAAATGTTTTCTCCTTTTCTGCTCATTGATCTTTCCTCCTGTTATGCCGAATCTTATAGTCTGTTCACAAATAAGAGTTTTTATCCGCCGGTCTTTTATCCTCTGACGACGACACTGACGGCGAATAGTGTCCTTTTTCGGACACCACAATATTTGCGCCCTATATTATCCGTAAAATATGGCGAAAAACCACGATAAAAAAGCCGGTTTTCAGGAACTTGCACCTTGAATTTCCGAAAAATTTATGGTATTTTTATAGAAACAGAGTATTGTGCTCTGTGAAATTTACCAACTATAATCTAAATAAATAAGCCATTTTTAAGCAAAAAAACTCCCTCACATATCAGTTTTTTCTGATATATGAGGGAGTTTCTGATCTTATATTTTATTTCTGTTCTTCAAGCTTTCTTTTTAACATCTGAATTTCTTTTTCCTGAGCTGCAATTTTCTCCTTTTGATTATCAATCTGCTCCTGCATCTGATCAACCATATACTTCACTGTGTTTCTGTCAAGAATCTTTAATTCCTCTGAATACATTTCCATCATCCCTTCCACATTCCGGCATATATTATATATGTGCTCGTACATGACCGTAAACTCCGGATATTTTTTTATTAATTTCACGATTACTTCCGGAGAATCCATACTCAAAAATGCCAGCCATGCATCCAGTTTATCTGTGATACCTTTATTGTGCATATTCTCACGAAAGATGTCAAGCGGAAGAAATACATATTTCTGAAGCAGATTAAGTTCCAATCCTGTATCTGATCTCTGTTGAAAAATATGGCAGTATCTATCTTTATATTTATGAAAATCTCCTGTACTTTTATCAATCAGTACAATTGTATATACACTTTTTATATCCTTATAGGAAAACTTCTCTTTTCTGGTACTTCTGGCATTTTTATATTGCCTTAATAATAGATCAGAAGAATAACATGCGCATCTTTCCCCAGGAAAAGCGTAACCTATTTTTTGCACTTCCACGTTACAATATGAACCATCATCAAATCGTACCAGAATATCCATGATCAACAGAGACTGCTCATCTGCCAGTCTTGTAGAATCTCCTGGTAAAACTTCGATAATTTTCACCTTTCTCTGAAGCAATACTTCAAGAAAATCCTCTAATCTTTCCGGTACTGTTTCCGGATTCATAATTTCCTTAAAAAATGCATCATACAGCATTTTCACCCCCTTCACTCCCGTACAGAAATCCATAAATTCCTCTCTCTGTTCTTCTTTCCAGCTATAAAATCTCTCTGTCAGATTTATGTTCTGCTGAATGTCCCGCAAAATCTCCTCGCGGGTTCTTATCATTGGAAAATAAGCCTTTAATTTCGTATCCAATTAATCTTCTCCTTGTCTGATAAAAAATGGAAATTCCGTTTCAGATCTGAAACATCTGTGAATGCCATACGGCTAGAATAAGTCTTATAAGATACTTATAGAATATCATATTTTTATCTTTCATCCAAGATTTTTCCTTCCTGTTGTTTCTCTGTATTTCGACACAATATTTTATGGCAATCAACCAGATACGGCGCAGACTACAAATATCCTTCTGCAAAAAAACTCCCTCACATATCAGTTTTTTCTGATACATGAGGGAGTTTCTGATTTATGACTGTGATTTATGACTGATCTATGATCTATTTTGCTTTATAACGGTAAACGGTTTTTACTGCTGTGCTGTCTTTACCGGTTGTCCAATCACTTTCGGAGGTTGTGGTCTGAGTCTGGAGTTTTTTGTTCTGGTACTGGTTCATGCGGTACCAGGCCTGGCCTCTGGCTCCGTGGCTTCCGTAGGCGCCGTTACAGGTAGTTCCGCTGGAGCACCATACCCGGCTGCCGTTTCCATTCCAGTTCAGCAAATAATAGGTAATGCTCGGGTCATCTCCATCTGCGCCGGAAGCAGCTACGGTTACCTGACTGGCTGCTACACTGTCAAAATGTACATAAGGGCCCGTCTGTGCGAAGTTTACATTCTGTCCGGTATTCGGTCCGCAGAAATGATAGTAATAATAGCCCACCAGTTGTCTGGAAGCAGATGTCTCCAGTGGTCTTACAGACTCATAAACACCACCATCGTTGACATAGCTGGAGGTTGTTTTCTGATAGGTGTGTTTATACTGGATCATATATTTATCGGAAGTGATATTCTTTGGAAGCGTATCCACATAAACCCAGTTTTTAGGTTTCGCCTTGATCTTAAAGGTCTTTGTTACGGTTCCGCTGTAATTCCCCTTAAACTTCACCGTTACCTTATAAGTACCAACATTTTTTCTTCCACGGGAATATGTCACCTTGTAATTGCCGGAACTGATGGTTTTTTTATTCGCACCGGTTACTTTTACCTTCGGTGTTTTTACTTTTCCGTCATATGTATAGCTTGTGGCAGAAAGCTTTATTGTCTTCGGATAATAGATGGTTTTCTTTCCGGTCACTGCACCGCAGGAGCAAAGATACTGCACATATCCGTTCCTGGATGTAGTTGCTTTCTTCACCTGTTTTTTGTAGCTGTGTTTATGAGCTTTTCCGGTGATCTTAAAGGTTTTTGTAACGGTTCCCGAGTAATTGCCTTTAAACCGAACTGTTACCCGATAAGTTCCAACATATTTTCTTCCGGCAGAATAGGTAACTGTATAGTTGTCTGCACTGATCACCCTGTTGTTGCTGTCTGTAACCTTTACCGTTGGCTTTTTTACTTTTCCATTATAAGTATAGCTTGTTCTGGAAAGCTGTATTTTTTTCGGATAATAGATGATCTGTTTATTCTGTATACTTCCGCATCTGCACTGCTCCTGTGTATATCCGTTGGCAGTGGTGGTTGCCTTTACTGTTACTCTCTGATAGCTATGTGTATGTGTGACCGGAGCTGCCTGGACAGTGAAATTCACAGAATCCGAAAATGTATATGCATACTGTGCATGATTCACAGATGCCACCGCTACCCTGTAATTCCCCGCCGGCAATGTGCAGGACCAGCTTGTTCCATTCACTCCATACTGAACTCGCATCGGATTGGATTCTCCTGCTTTATACACATATACATCATAATATCTGGCATAGCTTGTTGCATTCCAGGAAAACGTTGTGGTCTGATTCGCTTTTCCCGGATTCACGCTCACATATGGCTTGCCCGGTACACGAACGCCCGGATAGATAAAGCCAAGCAACACCTTGTTGGAATCATAAGGGCGCCTTCCTCCGACTGCATTGGTCAGTGTATATCCATATGCAACTCCATGAGAGGATGTCTGATCTTTGTCCGTTCTTCCTCCCTCATCTACCGTAAATCTGTTGTTTCCAAGATTAGCTGTTACATAAGCAACATGTCCGTAATAATCTCCGCTCCATACAGCAATAGAACCGGGAACAGGCTCATTTCCTACTGCATAGCCCTGATTGATAGCATTTTGCCACCAGCCTACCGCATTTCCCCATGCAGGCAATGCGATTCCCTGTCTGTCATACACGCACTGCCATGCAAAGCGTGTGCAGGGGATCTCGTATAAGCCATCTCGATCCACATCCTGTGTTGTAGGATAAGGATTACCTGCTGCTGTTACCGTTGCCACCGGTACCGCACTGAAAGCAGTTACTGCAGACAGCGCAAGGACCATTAATTTTTTCAGAAGCTTCTTTTTCATAGTGTTCTCCTTTCCTGCGGTTTCATCCTTCTTACCGGATGATCCTGATCTGGCACGCCTCCATGGCTTTCAGTGCATTCTCATGACTCTCCGGTGTTACACCTGCGCAGCATGTGGCATCAACACAGATCGGCACTTCCGGAAGGGATGCCTTGATCAGAAGGGCATTGGAGATCACACAGATATCTGTGCAAAGTCCCACAAGAGTAATGCTTCCGATTTCTTCATCCTCATTGAGTGCAACCAGTTCTCCCGCCAGATCGGTGGAGCCGAAGGTTTCTTTATCAATGGGTTCTGTTTTCCTTAAGGCGTCCAGCTCTTCCCGGATCTGCCATCCATCTGTGCCCCGGATACAGTGAGGAACCGGAAGGTTTTTCCCTTCCTGTGTCTCCAAATAATACGTTTCATGGGTATCCCTTGTGAAAAATACCTTTCCTTCAAAATTCCGGATCTTCTCCTCAACCTTCGGAACAATGGCAGCTGCCTCCTTCGTGCCAAGTGCACCGTCGATGAAATCATTTTGCATGTCTACTACAATGAGAATGTTCTGCATGTTTGTCACCCCTTGTTTCATAATTTATTTCTGTACGACAAGTTTATGATACTCTTATTGTGCATACTCTCACGGAAGATGTCAAGGTAAAGAAAAGTCTCTCAGACTTCAACGATCCATACATCCCACGCAGGAATGATCAGCTGTGACTCCGCTTTGATCGTCTCACCGGTAAGTACGTCTTCTCCATCACTGTATTTATACGCAACAGACTGCTCCTTTGCAGAATAATTCAGAAAATACCAGACAGTTTTTCCAAGATCATTCGTTCCTTCACGAACGATCACCGGATATCCGTAACCGGATAACTTTACCCCTGCATCGCCAAGAGCAGCTTTTATCACATTCTGAAGTGTGGCATTATCTGTCATGCATCCCAGATAGTATGCCATACCTTTTCCATACTGGTTTCTGGTTATTGCAGCATATCCTTTCCAGTTATAATGTTCATATTCTGCAAGCACCTCTGCGCCTTCCGGTTTGAGAAGTTCCATAAAAAACCGCCCTTTTCTTCCATGCCAAAACATGAGAAAAGGGCGGTTCCTGTTTCATTTTTTACAAAAACTGTTTTATTTACCTTCAGCAATGTCCTTAGTGATCTTCAGGAATTTATCGATATCATCTGTTCCATGGCAATGGAGCGGAGAAACACGAAGTGCACCCTCAAGACCAAGAGTCTCAACAATACGTTTGGAATACGGGCTGCTCTTTACACGCTCGAACAGAGTAACTCCATGCTCAAGATATCTTCTTGCACACTCTGCAAATTCAATACCCTCGATACCCATGGCAACGATCAGATCCTTATAAGTAAGATCCTCCATATCCACATAAACCTGAACCCCCGGAATATGACGAAGCCCCGGAACCTTATCGGTACCTTCCAGCATACGGTACAGAAGCGCTCTCTCCTGAAGATGAATGTGATTCATACCCTCAACAAAAAGCTCACGCTTATTATATTTCTGTGCGGAATCACCCAGGAAATGCTTACCGATACTGCAAACATAATCAATAACCGCCATCATAGCCGCAAAGTTAGCCGGAGCTGGAGTACCAAGAGCCCATACATTATCATCCTTGCAGGTCAGCTTGATATGCGGCATCACAGCAACACGGTCAGAAACATAAGCATAACCGCAGCCACGTACACCAAAGAACTTATACGGTGCAAGGTTGCAGACATCCACATCCCAGTCCTCAACATCGATCACTGCATGAGGAGCATGCTGAACTGCATCACTTACAATGTAGATATCCGGATTGATCTCTTTTGCACGACGTGCGATCTCCTTGATATCCATGATATTACCGGAAATATTGGAAGCAGCCATAATACTGAGAAGAACCGTATCCTTATCTACATACTTCATGATCTCATCCGGATCAAGGCCACCAGTCACCTTATTAGCCGGAACCTCACGAAACTCTCTGCCGGTCTTTTTACAGTAATACTCAACCGCATCATGAGCAGACGGATGCTCCAGAGCAGAAGTAACTGCGTTCTTACCCCAGTCAACACCTTCCATGATCGTACCAACCGCATGGAACATGGTCTGAGAAGCAGTCAGCTCAGTGATAAGTGCACCACTCTTTGCACCAAAAATAACCTCAAGGATCTCCTGCGTACCATTCTTCACATAATCCGCCAGATCAAAGCCCCTGCCGCGGGCACGCTCCGGACAATCCGGAAATTCCTCAATCGCAGCCTTAGCCTCAACAGCCTTCTTAAGTCTCAGAGAACCACCGGAGTTCTCAAAGAAAAGTCTCGCGCCATACTGTGGATCCTTATCTGCATAATAAAACTGAGACTTCAGCTTCTTCTGATATGTATCTGAAAACAAAACGCCATGATTAAATTCCATAATAATATCCTCTCCTTCATCACATAAGCCCCGGCAACCCGGACAGCCAGCTATTCATGAACACTCTTATTTCATACGACTGTGTTCAGTATATATCTCTCATCAGAAGATAGCATAACACATTTACAAATAGTTATAAAATGAATAATGTAACTGTATTATATTAACATTGTTTATATTTTAACACAGCGTAGCACTGATAGCTCATCCAACTCCCGAGCAGCCACACTACCCTACCGCCCTGAAAAGCCAGCCCGTGAGGCGTGTGCTGCCTGTCGCCGGACTCTGCAGGAGGGGAGCTGATTCTTGGCTGGCGGAAATCTGCGTTGTTTTACAAAAGTCCGCTGTCTGAGCGGCTGCAAGACGCGAGTTCGGACTTTTGTAAAACGCTTTTAGCAGATTCCCGGCAGCCTAGAAGCCAGCCCACGACGAAGCCCCGGCGGCAGGCAGCACACGCCTCACGGGCGTCCCTTTTCACCAAAAAAAGCCGAACCAGCCACATCCCGCAGCCAGTTCAGCTCACCCCATACAACTACAAACTCACTCACCATCAACCCAGGCAAGCAGCTTCCCGGTAAAAACCCTATTAAAGAAATGGATCACCGGTCCCAGCCCAAAAGCCGTCACCAGTGTACCAATACCCACAACACCACCAGTCAGATAACAGATCAGCGCACAAAGCACATCATTAGACATCCTGTGCCAGAAATAAGGAATCTTCGGCCATCTCTCTGTCATGATCAGCGAAAGACTATCATAAGGCGCAACCCCCTCATCCGGCATCTGATACATCGACAGTCCCAGACAGCAGATCACAACACCCACACACAGTGCCACCAAACGTACCGGCAGCGCCACAAGCTCCAATCCAAAAACACCAGTATAAATATTATAAAAGAAAGTAGTAATATAAGCCAGACAAACCGCATTCACAACCGTACCGATCCCAAGGAACCTTCTGCCAAAAGCAATCTCAATGATCAGCAGCACAATATTTACAATCAGCTGGAAATTACCATACGCCATACCAATCATATCCGCAACCGCCATATTCATTCCACTGAACGGATCCGTTCCAAGCCCGGCAAGCTTGAAAATTCCAATCCCCATACCTGCAAAAACATTTCCGATACACATGATCAGAACATGCTTCCAGTTAATATTCTTCAAAAAATCCCCCATAAACCTCATACCTCATCCTCTCTGAAAATATTGTCAGGCAGATATCCACGATCCACCTTCACTGCGCAAGATCCATACCAGATAATACCTTAATAACCAGCCTGCTGCAACGCTTATATTCTATCACACCCCCTCACCCCTGTAAAACACAAAAACCCCAAGAAACAACAAAAAGCAACAAAAAAAGACATCCTGCAGACCACATTATATGATCTGCAGGACATCTCTCTTTTTCATATCACGCTGTTAATTCAATTTCACAATCACCAGTCAATCCCGAAGCTCTCATGGCAGAGCCTCGTTATTTCAGATATCCCGAAAAATTTTTTCAATATCCAATATTATTTAATGAACTTAACCTCAGGATAAATTGCCTGCTTGGCAGCCTCTTTACGCTCATTAAATACAACCTTGTTCTCCTCAAACAGGTTACGTCCCTGTGCATCGATAGATACGATCAGCGGCCCAAATTCTTTAACCTTGTTGCACCATAAAGTCTCAGGCATTCCAAGCTCATCCCAGTGATGCTCAGCAATCTTCTCAACCTCTGTAGCAGCTACAACTGCACAGCCGGCCGGGAAAACACAGTGGATCGCACCGAACTCTTTGCAGGCACGCTCAGTGTTCGGACCCATACCACCCTTACCAACGATCACTCTGACACCAGTAAGCTTGGTAAACTCATACTCGAATTTCTCCATACGCATAGAGGTTGTCGGTCCTACAGAAACCATTTCATAATCATCCTCTGTACCCTCGATCTTGCGAACGATCGGGCCGGCATGGAAAATAGCTTTGTTGCGGATATCATACGGAAGCTCTCTTCCATACTCAACCAGACGACGGTGAGCAACGTCACGACAGGTCATCAGATCTCCGTCCAGCCATACAATATCACCGATTTTGATATCAGCCAGGTCTTCTGCGCTTACAGGTGTAATAAGAACTTTTTTATCTCCTCTGATTTCGATCATGATTTTTCCCTCCGTTTATATTATGCATTAAATTTCCATGTGGAATGAGTATCACAGGTTACTGTAAGATCCGGATTTACAACCAGATGTCCACGACGGTGGGACCAGCATCCAACATTTACTGCAACACCGATGGTAGATGGATGTCGTGCAGTATTCTCAATGTTAACACCCATTACAGAATACTTTCCGCCCATACCCTGCGGTCCAAGGCCGATGGCATTGATACCATCCTCGAGAAGCTTCTCCATTTTTGCTGCGTTTGCGTTATCGTTGTGAGAACCGATCGGACGCATCAGCGCTTTCTTGGAGTTCAGAGCAGCTGTCTCTACAGATGTTCCTACACCAACACCAACAAGAAGTGGAGGACACGCATTCAGTCCGTAGGTTGTCATCTGATCAAGAACGAAATCTGTAATACCTTCATATCCTGCCCCCGGCATCAGAACCATTGCTTTTCCCGGAAGGGTACATCCGCCGCCTGCCATATATGCGTAGATCTCACATTTATCGCTGTTAGGAACAATATCCCACCATACAGTCGGGGTTCCTTTACCAACGTTTTTCTTTGTGTTGTACTCATCAAAAGTCTCAACGGAATTATGTCTTAACGGTGCTGCAAAAGTAGCCTGAACAACAGCATCTTTCAGAAGTGCTTCCAGCTCATTGATATACGGGAAATTTGTTCCGCATTTCAGCCAGAACTGAAGAACACCTGTATCCTGACAGCTTGGACGGTTCAGCTCTACAGCAAGACCCTGGTTCTTTGTCATTGTCTCATAAAGAACCTTTGGAAGTGCAGCTGTTTCCTGTGAACCAAGCTCTTCAAGTTTATTAACTACGTCATCCGGTAATTTTTTTCCAATATGGGCAACAAAATCTGCTACCATGTCTGTTAATACTTTAACTCCATTTTCCTTAGTCATGATTTACCTCCTGATATGGTTCGATGGTTTAATGTTTTTTAGTTACATAGGTTTTTGTTGGTTGTTTCATCATTAATTTTGGCTGATTAATGGTTAAGATGGCTTTTTTGGCTTATTTATCATTTCTCCTTCACTGTATGGTCAGTGCAGAAGGGAATGAACTTAATCAAAAGTGTTGCTGGTCACAAAGTGAACAGTAACTCAAAAGTTTCTCTCCTTACGGATAGAACGGAAACAGGATCGGCAACAGGATCATACAGATCACAAAGGATACCAGGATCAGCGGCAGACCGGATTTCACATAGTCCTTGAATTTGTATCCTCCAAGACCGACTACCATGGTGTTTGCTGGCATACCGATCGGTGTTGCATATGCACAGGAACCTGCGATAACAGTTGCGATAACAACGGCTCTCGGATCTGCTCCGAGGTTGTTTGCAAGAGATACCGCAATTGGAATCATCAGTGCTGTGGTTGCTGTATTTGACATGAAATTTGTCAGCACACAGGTTACAATAAAGATCACCAGAAGAAGAAGGATCGGACTCGGATCTGCTCCAAGAAGTCCTACGATCTTATCTGCGATCAGTTCTCCGGCTCCGGTTGTATCCAATGCTTTTGCAAGTGTCAGAGAACCGCCGAAAAGGAATACAACTTTCAGGTCAATAGATTTCAGTGCTTCTTTTTCGGAAATAACTCCTGTCAAAACCAGGACGATGGCTCCGATACATGCAGAAACCTCAATGCTGATACCGATCTCTTTTTCAAAGATCATTGCAAGGATCACAAGGATCAGAACTACCAGAGAAACCGTCTGTTTCCACTTCGGTACATGGCTGAAATCCTGCTGATCTTCAAGCGCTTCCCCGGCCGCATGGTTTCCATTGGGAAGGAAACGATATCCGATAAAAACAAAATAGAGGATTCCAAGAACAAGCATCGGAACTCCAACCGGCGCATACATAAAGAAGCTTGTGGAAAGCCCCATCTCCTGAAGTGCATTCACACCCATCAGGTTTCCGGGTGCACCGATAATAGAAAGGTTTCCGCCAAGTGCTGCGGCAAATACCAGCGGCATCAGAAGACGGCTTCTGGAATAACCGGACTCATCGGCGATTCCACAGACTACCGGGATCAGCACTGCTGCAGTACCTGTATTGGATAAGAATCCGGACATTACACCTACGATCACCATGATCGCAATGATCAGTGTTTTTTCTGTTCTGGCAAATTTCGTGACCAGTCCTCCGATCTTATTTGCCATTCCTGTTTCGAACAATGCCTGGCCTACTACAAACATGCCAACGCAAAGGATTACGTTACTGTTTACATACTGTGAAAATGTTGTTGTTGCATCCACAACTCCTGTAAGGGTCAGACCGATCGCACAGATCGAAGCCGTCAGACCAAGAGGAATTTTTTCAAGGATGAAACTGATAATGGTGAACACAAGAAACAGCAATGTGATAGTTGTCTGAGACATTTCTGTACTCTCCTTCCATTTGGTTTTTTCCTGAAAAGTATAGGCCGTACACGTTTCTTTTGATGGTTCCATTATAACCGGTGTACATATAAAAAAACAAATTAATGAAACATATATCCGCATAAAAAATATTTATAGTATCAGTTTTTAATGATATTTTTTGTACATTACTAACATAAAATCAGCGTATCAGCAAATGAATCTGGCAAAAATTATATTTCTATGCTATTTTTATGTAGACACCAAAATACTCTGTCACATCTTTTCCGGACAGAAATGAAAAACTTTACTAAAAAATTTAATCTGACAATTCATCGAGAGAAGGTTTATCATGACACTGAATCAACTACGCTATTTCTGCACAGCCAGCCGCTGCCACAGCATCACAAAGGCAGCCGAAGAATTATATGTGACCCAGCCCACCATTTCCATGGCTATCCGCGATCTGGAGATTGAATTCGGGATCAGCCTTTTTTCCAGAAAAGGAAATCAGCTGAGTCTGACCCAGGAGGGAGAGTCCTTCTACAAAAAAGCTACCTATATCCTTCAATATTGTAATGAGCTTCAGGCCGATTACTCCAGCATGTCCAGGATAAAACCGCCTCTTCGCATCGGGATCCCTCCCATGCTGAGTACCGTATTTTTTCCGGAGCTGCTTACGGCGTTTCACGAAAAGCACCCGGAAATTGCCGTAGTACTGGAAGAATACGGATCTGTCCGTGCCTGCAATCTGGTACAGGATGACACCCTGGATGTAGCTTTGGTCAATATGGAACAGTATAATATAGATAAATTTCACAACACCGTCCTGGCCAACGACCAGGTGGTTTTCTGTGTGAGCAACGACCACAGGCTGGCAGAAAAAAAATCAGTCACAACAAAAGATATGGCGAAAGAGCAGCTGATCTTTTTCAATGCTGACTCCGTCCAGAATCAGATCCTGAAAATGCGTTTTGAGATGGATGGCCACACACCCAATATCGTTATGCGGAGCAGCCAGATCTACACCACCCTGCAATTTGTAAAAACCGGAAAATATGGCTGCTTTCTCTACTCCAGCATGACCGATAACTTTTCCACTTCCAATGTTACCGGTATCCCGCTCAATCCACCTGTCCGCATAAAAATCGGCATGGTATGGAAAAAAAGCAAATATATCAGCGGCGATATGCTGACATTTCTGCATTTCACCCGCATGTATTACAAAGAACATCCGCTGATAGAAAAGTAAATCCCAAAACTTCCAATTATATGTCGATTAATTTTTCTAATAAATGCAATTTTTTTTAAAAAACCATTGAAATCCATCAATTCATGTGATACTCTGTGTTACAGTGTTTTTCTACACGAAACGAATGACCGCCACCACCGCACACAAAAGATCCTGGCATCATTCAAAAATAAAAAAACTCAGGAGAGTCTCTTCAAATCAAAAGGGAAGAGCGCCGAAGGTGTACGCAGCACACAAAATGCTGTAAATCTCTCAGGCAAAAGGATGGAGGAAAGAGTAATGTTTACACAAATCAACAACTTTATCACATGGTTTGACGGAGTCGTTTGGGGACTTCCGCTGATCATTCTGATCCTGTTCACAGGAATTCTGTTAACCACTCGGTTAGGTCTTTTACAGGTAAGGCACCTCGGAAAGGCACTGAAATTCATGGTAAAAAATGAAGAAGGCGGCGATGGTGAGGTCACAAGCTTCGGAGCTCTGTGTACTGCGCTTTCAGCAACCATCGGAACCGGAAATATCGTAGGTGTCGCAACTGCTATCGCAGCCGGCGGACCAGGAGCACTTTTCTGGATGATCGTAGCCGCATTCTTCGGAATGGCAACCAAATACGCAGAAGGACTTCTGGCGATCAAGTACCGTACCATTGACAAAGAAGGCCACGTTCTCGGCGGACCTTTCTACTACATCGAAAACGGTATGGGAAAACAGTGGAGATGGCTTGCCAAGATCTTCGCATTTTTCGGAGCAGGTGTGGGACTTTTCGGTATCGGAACCTTTACACAGGTAAACGGTATCTCATCTGCAGTTACCAATTTCTTTGACCCGGATAAAGCACACACAGTAGCACTTTTCGGAAATACATATTCCTGGGCAACTGTAGTTGCATGTCTGATACTTACCGTATGTGTAGGACTTGTCGTTCTCGGCGGAATCCAGAGAATCGCAAAGGTATCCCAGGTCGTTGTACCGTTTATGGCAGTTCTCTATGTTGCACTGGCACTGATCATCGTGATCACAAACATCACTGCAGTACCTACAGCGATCGTAACTATCGTAAAATCTGCTTTCACAGGAAGTGCACTTGCAGGTGGCGCAATGGGAACCATGGTCGTAGCTATGCAGAAGGGTATCGCCCGCGGTATCTTCTCCAATGAGTCCGGTCTTGGTAGTGCCCCGATCGCAGCCGCTGCAGCTCAGACAAAGGAGCCGGTACGTCAGGGTCTTGTATCCATGACAGGTACATTCATTGATACTATCGTTATCTGTACAATGACAGGTCTTTCCATCGTCATTACAGAAACATGGAACACAGGTCTTGAGGGTGTTGCCATCACAACAGCCGCATTCCAGAAAGGACTTCCTTTCCCGCCGGTTGTAGCATCCTTCTCACTGATGCTGTGCCTGGTATTCTTTGCATTCACAACAATCCTTGGATGGGATTACTACGGTGAAAGATGTCTGGAATACCTGTTCAACAGAAACAAAGCCGCAGTTACAACATACCGCTGGCTGTACATCATCTGCGTATTCATCGGACCATATATGACTGTAGCAGCTGTATGGAACATCGCAGATATCTTCAATGCCCTGATGGCATTCCCGAACCTGATCGCTCTTCTTGCCCTGAGCGGTGTGGTTGTAAAGGAAACTAAGGATTTCTTCAAAAGACATAAAAATTACGAATTCTGATCCCAAATATCGTAATCAAATGTAAACACACGCAAACCCATGATGATCCCCTAATATCATATAAAAAAAGACACGAACCTTTTTATCCTCCGATAAAAGGCCGCGTCTTTTTTATTTAAAAGCTTTCTATGCCAGCGTCAGGATCTCCATCTGCTGTGTCAGATCCGCTGCATCCAGAATCTCTCCATTTCGGATATCTTTCTTATCAAGCCGGACACACATTTCCTCTCCATCTGTCATATGGAAAAAATTATCCTCCAGAGTAACATCCGCATCAGTAAATCCAATAGCTGTAAACGGACTGAAGCAGCTGCTTTTTAAATGGATCACAAATGCATCACCTTGCTCCTCCACCTCGGCAGTGATCTCCGGTTTATCCAGCTCCAGATATTTATACGGAACAAGGGTCTCCACATCACAGAGCACATCTCCGTCAGCAAGTGTCACTTCCGCCTCAAGAAAGATCTCATACTTCTTGTCTTCCCATCCGGAAACATCCACCGCCAGGATCGGAGCGGACTCCTGCACACCCACAGTGCCCGTTCCGGTAAGCTTCTCAAGAATCTCACATTCCATATTTTTCACATAAAAGGCAACCTGATATGACTGTGCGTCCATACTTTCATTTGCCAGATACACCTGCATGATATCCCCATCCATGCACATACTCACCGCCTGTGGCCCATAGAATTTTTTTGCCATATAATGAAGTGCCTTCCAACGGCCAAAGTAGTCGATACTTGCCCAGGATGCCACCGGCCAGTTGTCATTGATCTGCCAGTAAAGGGTACCCATACAGCGGCCTCTGTGACGTCTCCAGTGGTCTACTCCATACTTCATGGCCATTCCCTGAAGGATCTGGCTCACATAGAGAAGCTTGCGGAAATTCTCCGGATAACGGAAATTCTCGGAAAGATAATACAGGATCTTTCCGTTAGCTGCAGGATTTTTCTGGTGGTTCTCCATCACCCTGGAAAAAATATTCCTATCTTTCTCTTCCGTAAAGCTCTCCACAGTTTTCAGGCACGGAAAAGACTGGAAGCCAAACTCCGAGCAAAAACGAAAATAATGCTTCTGATAATCTGTAAAAGGCTTCTGACCATGCCATACATCCCAGTAGTGACAGTCTCCTCTGTTCTCATCGTCCGGATCATCAAAGCAGCCTCCGGAGCTTGGGGAAGACTGCCAGAAAAAGGTCTCGCTGTCTGCCGCCCTCACTGCTTTCGGAATCACATACTCAAACATTTTTATGTAGTCCGCACGGAGATATTTCGACTCACTCTGTACCTCCGGCCAGTGATCCCAGGCAGACTCCATCTCATTGTTTCCGCACCACAGGCCAAGGGATGCATGATGACGGAGACGTTTTACATTTTCCGTGATCTCCTTCGTGATATTATCTTCAAATTCTTCTGTAAGATCATAAACATTACATGCGAACATCAGATCCTGCCATACGATCAGTCCCATCTCATCACAAAGATCATAGAAATGATCCGAAGGATAATAACCGCCGCCCCACACACGGACACAGTTAAAATTGGCACGTTTGCAGGATTCCAGAAGATACTTCTGGACCTCCGGTGTGATCCTGGAATAGATGCAGTCCTCCGGAATATAATTTCCCCCCATGGCAAAAATTTTCACGCCATTGACACAGAACGCGAACTCTTTTCCCCAGAGATCTTTTTCCTGGCTGATGGTAAGGGTACGGAGACCGATGCGCTTCGTTATGGTTTCCAGAACTGTGCCATACTCGTCCAGAAGTTCCACCTGAACTTTATATAACGGCTGATCGCCGTAGCCGTTTGGCCACCAGAGCTTCGGGTTGTGGATCGAGGATGTCAGCACTGCTGGATTATTATTCGCTGATACAGTCTCCCCCACTTTGCATACATGGGCTTCCGTTTTTCGGTCGTTAGCACCTGTTCTATGTCCACAGACGCTCTCTGCATCCTCCTGGATCGTCACTCTCACCTGACACTTATCCACAGCATCTCCGCTTACAGCCACAGTTGTACACACATCCACAGCATTATCCCCATGCACCTGTGTGATCTTCACATCCTCAATTCTCGGATGACTGTATGCTTCCAGATAAATATCCCGAAAAATCCCGGCATCAATGGTCTGGGGGCCCCAGTCCCATCCAAACATACAATGAGCCTTCCGGATCAGCTGGTTTCCTTTCATTCCACCGCAGGGAACATAGTGGATCTCTTTATTATCTTCATACTCATAAGCTTCGATATACTTGAATACCGACCGGAATACGATCCGGATCTGATTCTCCCCGGAATGAAGAAATTCTTTCACATCCAGCTTCCAGGTACGATGCATGTTATCTGCAGATCCGGCTTTTTGCCCATTGATATAAATATCTGCAAGAGTATCCAGCCCCTCACAGACCAGAATTATTTTTTCTTCTTTCAGGATATCCTCTGCAGCCACAAATGTTCTGCTGAATTCATAATCCTTCCGGAACAGTTCCCTTGTCACATCCTCATTTGTCCGATAAAAAGGATCTTCGATCTTCCCGGCACCATAGAGCCCGGAAAGCACAGATCCCGGAACCTGTACCTCACATAATCTGTCATTTCCTGCTTCTGCCAGCTCCCACTGGCCATTTAACATTATTTTCCTCATAAAATATATCTTCTCCTGTAAAAATCCCCTTCGCACGATCTTATATACAGGGCTGTTGTATCAGCCGTACTGTATTTTATTTATAGCCTTCCCCCATAATTCCGGTAATTCTCAATATAATCCAGGATCTCCTCCGGGTCTTTCATGAACCGGCACATACCCACAACATCTCTGGACATAAATTTTTCCCCGGCTGTGTATTCCAGGAGTGCCTGCATGCTGTCGTAATATCCCTGAATATTATAAAGAACGATCGGCCTGTCGATCCGTCCCAGACTCTTCAATGTCAGAATCTCAAAAAACTCCTCATAAGTACCAATTCCCCCAGGTACCACGATAGTCGCATCCGAGCGGCTTTCCAGCAGGTGCTTCCTCTCACGCATATTTTCAGTAAAAATAAACTCTGTACAATGCTCATACAACACTCCCGGCTGGTCAAAAAATCTCGGTGCGATACCCAGGATATAGCCTTTTTCTCTGTCAACGCCCCGGGCTGCCGCCCCCATCAGTCCCTCTTTTCCACCTCCGAAAACAAGGCCGTGTCCTCGCTTTCCCATCAGCTGTCCCAGCTCTTCCGTTTTCTCATAATAGATCTTTTTCAGCTCTGCGCTGGACGCTCCATAGATACAAATATTCATAATCCTGTCTCCTTCCCTGCTGCCTCCACAAATGCCCGGAGAAGCTTCAGCTGCTCCAAAGAATCATACATCATCTCCGGATGCCACTGCACAGCTACTGCAAATGGATGATCATTTATCTCTGAATATAACTTTTGCCGGCCTCTGCACATGATACTGGCAAAGACCGGCTTTCCGTCATTTCCGATACATCTGGAGTGCATCCGGAAATGCCTGTTATTTTATTATAATCTGACATACACATGGGGTCAAGCAATTGCCGCTGCCTGAAGCTCCCGTTTTATTATACGAGAACTTTTTCTACTGCGTCTTTCCATCCGCTGTATTTCTGGTTTCTTTCCTGCGGATTCATGGAGGGGATGAACTGATTGCGGTTCTTCACCTCGAAAATGCTCTCCATCTATAATTTAGGACTGATCAGTCATACAAGCCATTCTGCTCAAAATCTCTAAACAGGCTGGCTTCTCCATCATCAGCAAATGCATCTGCATCCCCCTGATCGGAGTCATCCTGTCCTCCCTGGATATCTGGGATATCTGCATCCTGGGAATCCTGGGACATGCTATCCTCAGAGCTGTCCTTGCTATCCTTGCTGGAACTGTCATCTTTACCAAGTTTTACAGTAAGTGTCTTCTCATTATATTCATTACCATCCAGAACTGCAACCGTCACATCGATCTTTTCCTTCGGCTCATAATACTGAAGCAGCTCAACCAGCTGATCGATACTGGTGATCGTTTTACCATCAAACTCTGTAATGACCATATTCTTGGTAATACCTGCATCATCGGCAGGGCCGCCCTCGGTTACCTTCGAAACAAATACACCCTGCGGGATACCATAAATCTGTACTGCCTCCGTACTTACTGTACTGCCTGTGATACCAAGGATACCATGATTATCCACTTTATCTCTTGCCTTGGCATTCATCATGTTCTCAAGAGAATCCGCAACATCAGAAATTGCAATGGCATAACCCATACCTTCAACCTCAGTAGAAGCAAGCTTGGAAGAGTTGATACCAACAACCTCACCATCCATATTCAGAAGCGCACCGCCACTGTTACCGGGATTGATAGCCGCATCTGTCTGGATCAGGTTCACGCCTTTGTTGATACTGCTGCTGTTATCTGTAGAATCACCCTCGATCTGTCCTGATGCATCTGTCTTACGGTTCTTAGCACTGACAATACCAGTAGTAACGGACTGGCCATAGCCAAGTGCATTACCGATGGCAACAACCTGCTCACCGATCTTCAGATCATCAGAGCTTCCGATCTTTGCAACAGAAATTGCATCCATTGTATCATCCGAAACATCCTTCGTTGCAACAGAAACAACTGCAAGATCCTCGCTTTCATCAAAGCCCTTTACCGTAGCCTCATAAGCATTACCATCTGCAAAGGCAACTGACAAGGTATCGGCACCATCCACAACATGATAGTTTGTGGCGATCAGCAGCTCAGAATCTGTTTTTCCGATGATAATACCGGAACCGCTTCCTTCAACTTCCTGCTCCTGGCTCGGCGCATACTGGGAACCAAACATGCTGTAATAATCCTGAACCTCCTGAACAGACTTGGTTGTGATGGCAACTACAGAAGGCATTGCCTTCTCAGCAACATCTGATACATCCAGACTGCCCTTTGTATCGGAGGATTTTGTATCCTCTGTATCTTCGCTGTCTTTATTTGATTTTTTATCAGACTTCATAAGAGTCAGATTCTCGGAGCTGTCGGTTGCCGCCTGTACGGACTGTGCACCGGAGAAATAATTTATACCTTCATATGCACCAACTCCAATGCCGCCGGCAAGTACTGCACACAGGCTGATGGTTGCACCCTTTTTCATCATTTTCTTTATTTTTAATTTTCTGTTATTGTTCATGGTTAAGTCCTCCCTAGGAAAAAATTCTTCTCTGTTTCCTTTTGATGCTTCAAAGTATATGGGTTAATTGTGTTTACTTTGTGGGAAAAATGTGTTTTATTTGTTAAAACTTTTCACTGTCATCACAACTACAAACCACGCAACCTCAAGAAGAACGATCATTCCACCTGGTTTCAGTCCGGCATAATAGGAAAGAAACAGTCCGGCAATGGTGGTACATACCGCCACGATAATGGCACAGATCAGTGTACCCTTATAGCTTTTTGCCATCTGCATCCCACACGCCACCGGAACTACCAGCATGGAGGAAACGATCAGGGTCCCTACTGTACGGGACGCAATGGAAACTGTCAGAGCCGTCAGAATAGTAAAAAGAAAATTAATATTCCGCACGGAAACACCGGAGATCCTTGCCGCATTTTCATCAAATCCGATATAAAACAGTTCCCTGTAAAAAAACAGCACTGCTGCCAGCACCAGCACACTGATCACAACTACCAGCGCCAGCTCTCCTTCACTGATGGACACAATACTTCCGAACAAAAAGCTGTTCAGACTGGCACCGTTTTCCACAAAGCCGGACAGCACACCGGCCAGTCCGATCCCGGCAGACATGACGATGGAGATCGCCACCTCCGAATAACGCGGGATTTTTTTGCGGATAGCCTCAATTCCAAGAGCAGCTACGATGCACATCACTACTGCACCGGCTACCGGATTCACTCCAAGTATCAGTCCCAGCACAACACCGGCCAGTGAAGAATGGGAAAGCGCATCTCCGATCATGGACATCCGTTTCAGAACAATGGTGATTCCGATGCAGGGCGTGATCACAGCCAGAAGGATTCCCACCAGAAAAGCCCTCTGCATAAATCCATACTGTAAAATACTCATACTTCGTCGATCCTCCCCTCTTCCGCTTTAAAGAACCGGTTTGCTCCTTTAAACTCACCGGAATTTCCATGAGTAACCATAAGGATCGTCAGCCCCTGTTCCTCATTCCGCTTCCTCAGAACTTCTGCAAGTGTTTTCACAGAAACCATATCCATTCCTGTGGTAGGCTCATCCAGGATCAGGATCTTCGGTTTTCCTGCCAGTGCACGTGCCAGCATAACCCTCTGCTGCTGTCCTCCGGAAAGATCTCCGATCCTTCTTTTCCAGAACTCTTCCATTTCCATTTCCGCAAGTGCGGCTTTCAAACGCGGGATCTCTTTTTTTGCCCGGAAACGTGCCTTCCAGGAAGAGGAATACACACCTGTCATCATGATCTCTTCCACAGTCGCCGGAAAATTCTGGTTTCTGCTGATACTGTTCTGTGGAACATATCCCAGATCTCCCTTTCCGAATGTGGCAGAAATATCTTTTCCATTTACAGTGATACTTCCCTCCTGCGCCTTCAGTTCGCCCAGAAGAAGCTTCAGAAATGTACTTTTTCCACTTCCGTTTTCACCGGTAAGGATGGCATAATCGCCATCCTTCACCTCCAGGTTCACCTGATCCAGCACAGGTGTCCCTGTATAGTGAAACGAAAGATTTTCTATCAAAATTCCCATAATTTCTCCTTTTTTATTACAGCTGTTGTCCTGCACCTTCAGTTCAATGCCTTCCTGAGTGCCTCCAGATTCTTCCTCATCACAGAAAAATAATCCTCTCCGGCCTCGATATCCTCCTCACTTAATCCCTCGATCGGATTCAACACAGCCGTCACCGCATCCACTTCCTTCGCCACTGTCTTCGCCACCTTGGGACTTGCCAGCTCCTCAAAAAATATGGTATGGATGTCGTATTTTTTCGCATACTCGATCACTTCCTGCATCTTGGCAGGATCAGGCTCTGAATCCGGTGTCAGCCCTTCGATAGCCAGCTGCTTCAGATCATAGGCATTGCACAGATATCCAAAAGCCTCATGCGCCACTATGATATCCCGGCTCTTCGTACCTTTCAGACCATCTCTGAACTCCTGATCCAGCTCATCAAATTCACCGGCATATTTCTCATAATTTGCTTCATAATAATCACCGTTCCCAGGATCAGCCTTTACCAAAGCATCCCTGATATTCTTCATTTCCTGCTTTGCACGCATAGGATCAAGCCAGACATGAGGATCTTTTCCTTCATCACCATGAGCATGATCATGTCCTCCATCCAGAAGCTCCACACCATCCGATGCCACAGACACAACCAGATCCTGATTCTCCAGAGTATCCAGTACATCCTCCGCCCAGTGCTCCAGATCCGCACCATTATAGACAAACACATCTGCATCCTCAAGATTCCGGATATCCGTTGCCGCCGGCTCCCAGTCATGAGGCTCCGTTCCCGCCGGAACCATATCCTTCACCTGAATCCTGTCGCCCCCTACCTTCCGGGCAAAATCATACATGGGATAAAAGCTGGCCATCACCTTCAGTCGGCCATCCTCCACAAATGGCTGTCCCACCGTTCCGGCCCTGTGCAAACCATATCCGGTCACACCGCCCACAACAAGAAGCGTCACCGCCAGAACTGCTGCCGCTATCATCTTCCCTCTGTTAACATTCATTTTTTAAGCCTCCTGCAGCTGTCACAATATCCATAAAAGATCGTCCGGCTCTGATCGATCTCAAATCCGTGTTCATCCAGCACATGTCCCACAAAATGATCGATACATCCACACTGCAGAGGAATCGTATGCCCACATTCCAGACACACAAGCTTACCGTAATTCTTCCGCTCCTCATCACGTATAAAACGATACTGGGCAGGCGCTCCCTCCACAGACGGAACCTTCAGCACCGCTCCCTCCTTCTGCAGCCGCTCCAGTCCTCTGTATACCGTTGTCCTTCCGATCTGGATCTCTTTTCCACGAAGGAGCTCCATAAACTGATCTATGGTATAAAATGTATCTCCATATTCCTGCAGGCATTCCAGAATTATTTTCTGCTGCCTGGTGCTGTATTTCATTTTTTCTTCCATTATATTTCCTACTCTCTTCTATCAACTGCACCTTACATGGCAGATTTGAATTTGAAAACCGTTTTCATATTACATTCAAATAAGAATTTCGTCAAGATATTTTTGAAGGGAAATAATTTTTGGTATGTTCTTATAAAAGCACTTTATCTCTACCTTCTTTTATGATAAAATATAACCAAGACTTAACCAATAGAAAGAAGGTAGACCTCTATGAAATCACAGCGACTGGACATGATCGAAGAATATGTGCTGGAGCATAAGAACGCTTCTCTCGATACATTATGTGAGAAATTCAACGTATCCAAAAACACCATCAGAAGAGATGTCGATATCCTTCTGAAACGTGGCAGTATCATGAAAGTATATGGCGGTGTCGCAGCACTCGAAACTCCACAGACTCTTCCCCTTCTGTCTTACGAAGAGCGTGGCGGACGTTTTCCTGACGAAAAGAAAGAAATCTGCCGCCGTGCCGCAGAGCTTGTGGCAGAAGACGATACCATCTATATCGATACAGGTACAACCTGCCTGAACCTGGTTGATTTTATTGCAGATAAGCACTGTACGATCCTGACCAACAGCCTGCTTATCTTCAACAAGGCAGCATCCTATCCGAACCTGGATATCATTTCCGTTCCCGGAAAGCTGAACCGCAAGACCCTGTCCTTCACAGGACCGGATATCAATGATTATCTGCAGACCTACAACATTTCCATGGCTTTTATGGCCTGCACAGGTGTAACCATGAAGAGCGGACTTACCAATGCCAGCGCCGAGGAATACATCACCAAAAAAGCCATTGCAGAGAATGCCAACAGCATGATCCTTCTTGCAGACCATTCCAAATTCGGCCGGATCTCGCTTATGACCTATTCTTCCATGGAAAAACTGGACGCCATCGTAACCGACCAGCCACTTCCTGAAGAATACGACAGCTTCTGCCAGGAGCACGGCATCCGTGTTATGACGATCGATTAAATCGGATATTGGCCCTAAAAAACGGTGCATCTGCCGGAAATCCAGCAGATGCACCGTTTTTGAATATGCTCATTTCATTAGAGGATTTTATCTGAAAGGCAGATCTTACCCGATCTGCCTTTCAGTGTCATAAATTTATTTATGAAGCTTTCTTAAGCCTCAGTACTTCCTTCCCATGTGCCGACCTTTCTCTTTCCGGCAGCTTCATCGAACCAGTGTGTTGTAACTGTTTTTGCTCTTGTGAAGAAACGATAGCCATCTTTTCCGAGAACGTGCAGATCACCGAAGAAGGAATCCTTGTTTCCGGAGAATGGGAAGTATGCTGTCGGAACCGGGATACCTACATTGATTCCTACCATACCGCCATCTGTCTCCATAGCGAATTTACGGCTGTAATATCCGCTCTGTGTAAAGATACAGGAACCATTTGCAAATGGATTGGCATTCATGACTGCGATGCCTTCCTCGTAATCCTTTACTCGTTTGATACAGGTTACCGGTCCGAAGATCTCACGGTTTCCAACTGTCATCTCCGGTGTTACATGATCAAGAATTGTCGGTCCTACGAAGAATCCGTTCTCATATCCCGGAACTACTACATTACGTCCGTCAAGTACAAGCTCCGCACCCTCATCGATACCCTTCTGGATCCAGTTGCAGATCTTCTCCTTATGACCTGCATTTACAACCGGGCCGAGATCGGTATCTTCATCATATGCACAGCCAAGCTTCATAGCCTCTGCTTTTTTCTTAAGAAGTGAAACAAATTCGTCTGCGATACTATCCTGTACGCATACAACCGGAAGAGCCATACATCTCATACCTGCGCATCCGTATGTAGAGTTGATGATCGCATTAACAGTAGCCTCAAGGTTGCAGTCCTCAAGTACAAGTGCATGGTTCTTTGCCTCACACTGTGCCTGAACTCGTTTGCCATGAGCTGCTGCTTTGGAATATACCTGTTTACCAACACCTGTTGTTCCTACGAATGTAACAGCCTTTACTCTCTCATCTGTAAGAAGGATATCAGCCTCTACACGGCTGCAGGTCACAAGGTTTACAACACCCTTCGGGAATCCGACCTCTGTATAGAAGAGCTCCATGATCCTCATAGCTGTAAGTGGTGTCTGGGAGCTTGCTTTCAGTACTACTGTATTTCCACATGCAATGGAAAGCGGAACCATCCAGCCCCATGGGATCATTGCCGGGAAGTTCATCGGAACAATACCAGCAGTTACTCCAAGTGGTTTGCGATATGTAGCTGTATCATATCCTGTAGTTACCTGCATTGCAGCATCGCCCTGGATCATTGTCGGAAGTGCACATGCCTCTTCTGTAGGTTCAATTGCTTTCTGAACATCTCCTCTTGCCTCTTTGATGTTCTTTCCGAGTTCTTTTGCACAAAGTACGGAAAGCTCTTCCTTATGAGCATAAAGAACATCTCTCCATCTGAACATATACTGCTGTCTCTTTGCAAGAGAAAGTGAGGACCATTCCGGGAATGCAGCCTGTGCGGAAGCGATCGCCTCTTCTACCTCATCCGGTGTACAGCAGGGAACCTGCGCGATCACCTCACCTGTACTGGAATCTGTAACATCCATGTATTTCTCTGCCTTTGACTCTTTCCACTCACCGTTTACACAGTAACCCATTTTTTTGATCTCGGCCATTTTAAGATACTCCTTTCGTGCTTACCTTTTTATTCTTAACTTTATAAAAATTTTAGTCATTCTCGTTTTGTTCTGGTCACAGATTATCATTTATTTTTAATTTTGTCAATATAGTATGGTTATATTTTGAGTATATTTTCCAAAATTATGTGTTAATTTATTCACATTTCATGGTATTCCATGTTCCCTGTATAAACTTTTGAAACGTATGCATTTACAGCCATAAAGCCGCATAGTGTCTTGTCGTTTTTTATTCCATTGTGAGAGCAAAAGTTACTCATTTTTGTTATTTTCATAACACACCATTCCACACACACTATTTATTGCCTCCAGCTACGCTGAGGCTTTTAGACCTGTGCAATCGGATTCACAGACAAGTAAGGGGTATCGTTGTTCTGTTACAATTACAGATTCCTCTGATCCCGGCATATTTCCTCTGTATTTTCCAGGAACAAGGAAATACATCTGTGCGTTCTTCGCGGACGCGCTCATTTTCGCGACCGCTCGCTTCTTTTCACGGCTTATTGCACCTTTACATACAATCCTGTGCCTGCTTATCTGATCTACAGCATTTTCATAAATTACTGCAGCAATCAAAAAAACAGGATACGGTTATCGTATCCTGCCTTAGCTTTTCATTTTCTGTTTTTCGCATATTTCTGCCTAACCAAATATGGTCTGCACCAGCACCATATAAAACACCGTTCCCCCTCCTATGCTGAGCAA
This sequence comes from Blautia sp. aa_0143, assembly GCF_004167315.1. Classification (NCBI taxonomy): domain Bacteria; kingdom Bacillati; phylum Bacillota; class Clostridia; order Lachnospirales; family Lachnospiraceae; genus Blautia; species Blautia sp. aa_0143. The sequence goes on along the minus strand of NZ_RCXU01000016.1, from coordinate 16,080 downwards.
TGTACTCTTCTTCCATTTATGTAATACCACAATGAACAGTATTGCGATCATCTCCGGCAGTCCGTAATGCGTACTTTCCGGCTATATCCCAACTGTCATGCCTGATATTCTCCTGACTTCTGTATACGTTCTTTTTTTCTCTTCTCCTCATGCTTCTTCATTCCCAGGAAGCATAAAACGATCGATGCCATTGACGGAAGGATAAACTTCCCTCTTCCAAAGATCACCAGGCAGATCACAGAGCATACAATTCCGACCAGCGCCGGCTTATGATCTTGTGCATCTTCCCACTGATCAATGAACATAACCACAAACAGTGCGGTCATGACAAAATCCAATGATGTACGTCCCTTCTGTTTTACAATTTCCACAGCTGATGCTGCCCGTCCATGGTAACAAGATCTCCCTCATTGATATCTCTTTCATAAAGGAGACCGTCATCATGTCGCAGACTTGTTTCATTTCCATTTTCATCTTCCATCAGCACTACTGACATAAGTGCTTCACCCGGCTGCCGCTCTTCACAGCCGAAATCCATGTCTTCTTCTATCTTCAGAACCTTATACTGCATGATCAGATTTCCTCAAGCAGCACATCGTTAACAGCCTCATAAGCGTCCTCAAGCGCATCCAGTGCCTCTGTCAGCGTGTCCATCTTCCGGCTGTCCGCATTTTCTTCCTCATAGGCTTCTATCACTTCAGCCATTACATCCTTCAGCTCCTCCAGTGAATTTGCTATATCCTGCAGCTTCTGATCTTTGTCCTCTTTTGATGTGATATTTACGATCTTACTCATGATCCTTCCTCCTGTCACTTTACTCTCATTCTTTATTCTGATCCTTTATCCTGCATATATCATGCTTTGCATGTCATACTCCACATTTACCCATTGTACCATATCCTGCACGCAGATGCATCGGATATGTTTTCTATCTGCTTTATATAATACCATCGAAATCATAAAAAAATTGGTAAAATCTTACCAAATTACCCGTCTTAGTCTGTTTATACTGATTTTTCCACTCCGGTCTGGTATAATCGATCTAAAGGAGTTTTTCAATTTACAAACCACTCCTTTCCCATTACAAGGAGGCATATTGCCATGAAAGAAAAAACCGAAACCTTTAACCAGGGAAAAAGATATTTCTTTTATATTCTGATGTTCGCCATCCTTGGCTGGTTCATTTTTATGCAGATCTTTGGTGCGGATGAACGTTCTTCCGACACCTCAGCAGCCTCTGTGATCTATTCCGGTACCGTTACCTGGCAGAAACCGGATGGAACCACCCAGGAAATCTCCGTTCCGGGCACCTACAAGGTTCCCGTCGGTGACACGATGGTCCTCACCATCCAGCTTCCCGATGATCTTACAGATACCTGCTTTGCCATCCGTTCTTCCCTGCAGGATGTGGATTTTTATGTAGGGGACGACCTCAGGACCAGCTACTCCACGCATAAAACAAGGCTTGTGGGCAAAAACTCCGCCAGCCGTTATGTTTTCTGCCCGGTTTATGCTTCCGATGCCGGCAAAGAGCTCCGTATTGAACTGACCACCTACACCTCCAATTACACCGGAGTTGTCAATCCTGTTTACTGCGGAAACAAGGCAGATATCTGGATATATATTTTCAGCAGATACGGACTGGAAACCTACATTGCTTTTTTTATCCTGTTTGCCGGAATCGTCACGATCCTGTTCAGTTTCGCTCTGGGATTGGTCTATCATACACGATTTGACATGGAATATCTTGGATGGTGCATGGTTATGGGCGCCGTCTGGATGCTGGGTGAATCCAAGCTCCGTCAGTTCCTGGTCCCCAACGCTTCCGCTCTCGGATCTCTGTGCTTCGTTATGATCCTTTTGTGTCCGCTCCCGATCCTGTTTTTTGCGGACAGTCTCCAGAAAGGGCTGCATCACAGATTTTATGTCTGTCTTGGAAGCATCGCAATGATAAACTTTGCAGTCTGTACGATCCTCACTGCTGCAGGTATCGCAGATTATATCGAAACCATGCCTGTAAGTCACGGAATCCTGGCGATTACCGTTGCCACAATATTTGTACACCTTTTCCAATATATACGCACCGAAAAAAACAAGGCCGACCGGCTTTTGCTCATTGGTCTGCTGGCAGCGATCCTGTGTATTGCCGTTGAGGCAACCTCCGTATACTTTGTCACATTAATGTCCGGACTGTTTGTGGGCGCCGGCATGCTGATCCTGCTCTTTGTCAATATTGTAAGAGCCATCAAAAATGTCCAGGATATAGAACTGAAACGCCAGCAGAGCGAAATCCGCAAAAACCAGGAACAGAATGAAAAAATGTCTCTGCAGATGATACAGACCCTTTCCACCACCATTGAGGCAAAGGATGCGTACACCCGCGGTCATTCCTACCGGGTTGCACAATATGCAGCCTTGATTGCAGAGGAGCTGGGCTGGACACCGGAGGAGATCCTGAATCTGAAACGTGCTACTCACCTTCACGACATCGGTAAGATCGGTATCCCGGATCCGTTCCTGAACAAACCTGCACAGCTGACCGATGATGAATACAACCTTATAAAAAAACACACCGTCATCGGCGCCGAGATCCTGAAGGATATAACCTTGATCCCGCATGCGGCAGAAATCGCAAGAAGTCACCATGAGCGTTATGACGGAAAAGGCTATCCGGACGGGCTGGCCGGAACAGAAATCCCCATCCATGCCCGGATCGTGGCTGTTGCCGACTGCTACGATGCCATGAACTCCCGCCGAATCTACCGTAATGCGCTTCCACCGGAGGTTGTTTACGAAGAATTCCGCAAAAACCGTGGTACACAGTTCGACCCGGAGATCACAGACATTTTTCTGAAACTGCTCAATGAAAAACGGCTGCCTCAGTGGGATCCTTCCCAGGAAGAACCGGACGCCTATAACCTTCCGGATATGCAGCTTACCGTCAGCAAATTCATCTCGGACATAATGGCTACCATAAAAAGCCAGGAAGACGCAAAAAGCTATGATTTCCTTACTGGTCTTCCCATGCGTAACCTGGGCGAACGTCTTACCGCGGAATTTATGCAGACACATGATGGATGTCTGGTATTCCTTGATATGGACAACCTGAAAAAGATCAACGACATCTATGGCCACAAAGCCGGCGACCGTGCACTGAAATGTCTTGGAAAGCTGCTTCAGAAACGGGCAGATCAGGGAATTTCCTGCAGACTTGGCGGAGATGAATTCCTGATGTTCCTTCCGGACACAGATCCTGATTCCCTGTCTCTGCAGATGGACGATCTGTTCCAGAAATTTCATACCATCACTACCGATGATCCGGAGCTCCGGTTTGCCACACTGTCCGCAGGCCTGTGTCTGTGCAGCACCGATGATTCCTTTGAAGACTGCTATTCCAAAGCAGATAAAGCTCTGTATTACGTAAAACAAAACGGCAAAAACCAGTTCTTTTTCTACCAGCAGATCGACCGCAGCACTCTTGCGGCATCCGGTTCCGGAAAGGATCTGGAGCTTGTGGCAGAGTCCCTTCAGAAAAGCGGCATCTATGTAGGTGCTCTTGATCTGAATTACCGGGATTTCGCACGCCAGTATGAATACATGAGCCAGCTTGTCACACGCAGCCAGTGCAGATGTTATCTGGCGATGATCACCATCGAGACACTTGTGGATACAGTTCCTGATATCGAATCCATTGAGCAGGCTCTGGAGTATATGGAACAGGCCATTCGGCAGAATATCCGCCGTGTGGATATCTGTACACGCTACAGTTCCCTGCAGTATCTCATCATACTGTTTGAGCCTGACGAAACGCATATCCCTGACATCATAGAACGTATTTTTACCCAATATTACTGTCAGTGTGACAGCCATGATTTCCAGCCATCCTATGAATACCTGGAAATATCTCCACAGGAGTTATAAATACTCCCATGGCATGATAAAGCCATAACAAAAAAGAGGTCGTACTTGACGGCCTCTTTTTTGTTAAAGTTTTGCAAAATATCATTAAGACGTGGCTCTGGAATTTTCCTGCATGAAACTTTTTCCGTATGTTCGATACAGATAAACCGCCATGAAAATAGTCACGGCTTCTGCCAGCGGCATCGTCATCCAGATGCCTGCAACCCCTATAAGCTTTGGCAGGATCAATATGAACACAGCCACCAGGATCAAAGAACGCATTGATGAGATCAATGCCGAAATAAAACCTTTTCCCAGGGCAGTAAAATATCCGGAAAGAAATACATTTAAACCAATAACCAGGAAAACCGGACTAAACAGCTTCAGGCCATCCCATGTCAATGTAAATACATTTCCCTCCCCAACGAATAAATGGATGATCTGTTTTCCAAATACAAGTGATACCGTGAGGATCAATACTGAACTGATGGCAATCGTAATAAAACTATATCGTGTTATCTCTCTGATCTTGTCATAATTTTCAGAGCCGTAATTATAGCTTATGATCGGAGCCGCTGCAACGGCAATTCCCATATAAAAAGCGATGAAAAAATAGTAAATATACATAATGATCGTCACAGCCGCAACTCCATCTTCACCAAAATATTGCATGATAATAAGATTAAATAAAAATGTAGTGATCCCGGTAGACATCTCCGTCAGCATTTCACTGCTTCCATTGGTGCAGGATTTCAGAAGAACACTCATGTCGGTCTTCGGTCTGCAAAACCTTATATGGCTGTATTTCAGAAAATAGATAAAGCCGATCAACATGCTTACTGTAATGGAGAGAAATGTTCCCCATGCAGCTCCAAGCGTTCCCAGTCTGAATACAGCCACAAAAATATAGTCGAAAACAATATTAAAAGCCAGACCTGTCAGAGACATGATCATTCCGATGTACGATCTCCCATCCGTCCTCACAAGATATTCAAAAAATAGCTTGAATGACATCGAAACTGATCCTAAAAATATGACAAATGCGTATGGCACCACATGCTCCATCAGGCGCTCACTGCTTCCTAAAAAAATACAGATCGGTTTCAGAAAAAGGATTCCCACAGCTGTAAAAGCAACTGAAAGTACGAACAGCACGATCGTGATAAAAGTAAATATCTCATTTGCTTCCTGTTCTCTTTTTTGTCCCATCCTCTCTCCTATGATGGCACCTGATCCCGTTGCAAGCATGACAGATGTTCCGAAAATAACACAGGTGATCGGAATAACAATATTAATTCCTGCAAGCGCGTCAGAGCCTGCATACCGTGATACAAAAAATCCATCTATCGTTGTATAAAATGATAAAAAGATCATGGTCAGCACTGATGGAACCAGATATTTTAAAAATTGAGGATAAGACATTTTTGCCTCAAAGTATTTCATTTCTATAAAAACCTCCTGCTTAGTTACATAATCAGTCAAAATCTCTGGTAATGTTCGTAAGCCATTTATTTCTGAAATAGTGGATGAACACCACAGGCATTTTTTCGAACTCATCCAGGGTCATTATAAAATATACCCAGACAGGCGGCAGTTTTAAAACATATGCTGCAAGGAAGGTGAGAGGAACTGCAACAAGCCACATAAATATGGAATCTACGATCATTCCGAACCTGGAATCGCCACCTCCTCTGAAGCATCCGCATATAAGACAGGTATTAATACCCTCTCCTACAAGACGCCAGGTTGTCATGATTATAAAAATACCAAGATAATAAATGGCTGTCTCTGTCAGTTTATCCCGGTAGAAGTCCAGTATCATAGGGCGGACTGCCAGAATAATGGCACATCCGATGAGACTTACGATAATTGTTATTCTCAGCATACGTTTCCCATATTCTCTGGCTGTGTCCTTGTGATCTTTACCAAGCTCCTGGCTGATAATGATGGTAGTAGCATTGGCAAAACCGCGACAGGCGATGGCACCAATGTTTACCACCATAACAGCAACGGCATTTGCGGCAACCATATCATCGCCAATGTGGCCAAGGATCGCTGCGAACGCTGAACTGGCAAAGCTCCAGACAACATCATTTATCACAGCCGGAGAAGCAATTTTCATAAAGTCCCTGAACAGAATACCGGATTTCGCACAGAAATATTTTATCCGAAATCTGACATCGGAGCTGTTTAATGAATAGATGAGACAGATCAATACCTCTGCGATCCTGGCAATAACAGTACCAAGGGCAACACCGGTAACACCAAGCTTTGGAAGTCCAAACAGGCCAAAGATAAAGGTGACATTACAAAATACATTGACGCAAAGCGATACAATGTATGTAACAGAAGGCAGCATTATTTTTCCGACACTTCGAAGGGCACTCATGAAAACCTGAGAGAAGCCCATAAACATAAAGGAAAATGAGACCACCTTCAAATACTCGCTGCCGGCAGCAATCGTATCCGGACTGTTTGTAAAAATCTTCATGATCGTAGTCGGCATGGAAAAGGAGATAACGAAAAATACAAGAGAAACGATCAGTGAGATCCGCTCCGCCAGGCCGAGAATCTTTTCTACTGTCTTTTTATCACCCTTTCCCCAGTACTGGGCACATAAAACCGAAGTACCTGTAGCCATGCCATAATACAAACAGAAAAGAATAAATGTGTACTGGTTGGCAAGAGATGAAGCTGACATGGCAGTCTGGCTTACATATCCCAGCATTACAGTATCCGCAACATTTACCAATGTTCCGATCAGATTTTGGATCATGATCGGAAATGCTAATTTTGATGCATATTTTAAAAAATCTTTTTTATTCAGCATCGGTCAGATCCTCCGTGAATTCCGATAAGATATTTACTTATAAAGAACAGTATATCATATACCCTACAAAACCGCGAGGTTTTTTCAGTACTCTTTCCAATATAATCCTCAATTGTATACTATATTTCACCCTCTGGTCATATTTCCATTGTACATAAAAAAAACAATATCACTTTAACGCAAAAAATCATTCTATTTTTTCACTTCTATGATATAATATTTTATTGCGAAACTAATAAAACGAGGTGAACCAGGTGAAGAAAAAAACAATTGTACCTCTTATCGTTTTTTTACTGGGCATATGCCTTGTTGGTTTAATTGTATACAAAATAGACTCACATGAAACTGAACAACAACACATAAAAGCACAATTAAATGCAACAACCTACGGCGAACGTATAAAAAATGAGATTACAAATGGAATTGCGATCACAGATACGCTAAAGCAGGTCCTGATCAGTGAAAACGGAAAGATCAGTCAGTTTGACACAATTGCGGAAAATATTATGTCTGACGTTATTGAAAGCATACAGCTTGCTCCAGATGGTAATGTAACAGATATTTATCCTTCTGAGGGAACGGAAGCGAGTAAGATCGATCTGCTCCAGGATAAAGATTGCAGCAAAATTTCCTGTTACGCAAGAGACAATCACGTGATCATTACACAAGGTCCTTTCGATTTAAAACGGGGCGGCTGTGGAATTGCTGTCCGCAATCCAGTCTACCTGAAAGATGAAAACAACCAGGAATATTTCTGGGGATTTACCATTGTTATCCTGCGTGTTCCTGACATTTTTTCAGATGCGATCAGTGCACTTTCGGATTTCGGATATGAATACAGACTCTCAAAAACCGACGCTCCCTGGAGCGATACTTATAAAGTTGTTTATCAGTCAGACGACCAATTAACTCATACTGTTTCTTATGGTTTTACGATAGGGGAAGAGAACTGGAAATTAGAAGTAGCTCCTGAAAGCGGATGGAGAGACCTTAGATTACTGATAATCGTCGGCGGAATGTTTACTACTGTCGTTTTACTTTTCTCAGGTCTTACCCGGGTATGGTTAGTATCGAAAGAAAATAAAAACAAATTTCAAATACTGGCACACACAGATTCTCTCACCGATATTTACAACCGCTATGGATTTGATGAATTAGCCGAAAGGATGATCACTAAAAATCCAAAAACGCATTTTGTGGCCGCACTCCTTGATATTGATGACTTTAAGTTTATTAATGATATTTACGGACATGTCTATGGAGACAGGGCACTAAAGAGTCTTACAGATAGCATGAAGGCTTTTTTCCCAAAAAACACATTACTGGGAAGAAACGGTGGCGATGAGTTCTGCATTCTTCTGCCGGATCATACCTATAAAGAAGCGGGAGAACTGCTGCTGCAATTTACCAAGCTTCCAAAGACATTTTCATGCAAGGGAAAAGAATATCCGTTTTTTATTTCTCTCGGATATGCAGAATATCCAACCTTTGCATCCAGCCGTTCACAGCTTATGCGCTGTGCAGATGCAGCACTTTATGAAATAAAGCTTCACGGAAAAAACGGATGTATGGCTTACAGGGAGGGGCTCCGGTCAGGAGTCCGCAAACAGCTCGGATTTGCATTCAAGGATATCTCTGAACACCTTCCGGGTGCATTTATCATATACAGAGCGGACAAAGATGATGATGAACTCCTGTATGCAAACCATGAGTTCCTTCAAATGACCGGATATAAAAATATAGATGAACTCTTCAGCCTTACAAGGAAAAGCTTCCACAACCTGATCAGGGAAGATGAACAACAGCAGATAGAAACAAGCATCTGGAAACAGATCGATGCCGGCAATAACAATGACTATATCCACTTTCATCTTCGAAAAGCAGACGGCACTTACCTTTCTGTTCTTGATCACGGAAGGATTGTGGACAGCCAGCAATACGGAAGAGTATTTTATGTATTGTTTATGGACTGGGAAGCTATGCATGTTCATTACAGTGATAAATTTTCCGGCTAAGGTACAGACATCTCAGTCTGTATCTTAGCCGGCTGTTTTTTTCCTGAACAATTCAACATCTTATAATATGTATTCCATCTGCCTTTCTTTTGTCCGCATTCCCATTTTTTCATAAAATTTTTCTGCTGAAGTATTTCCTGCCCACACATTCAATGTCACTTCATAGCATCCCAGCTGCTTTGCTTCTTTTTTTACATATTCAAACAGGCTTTCCCCAATATGCTGTCCTCGTGTCTCCTGATCGACACACAGGTCATCTATAAAAAGAGATTTAAACGGTACCATATTGTTTGAAAAAGGCTGCTCCTTTAATTGACAAAATGCATACCCCACACAAACATCAGCCTCATCCGCTGCAACATATACTGGCTTTTCTTCATTTTTCAAAAGCTCTGTCAATTCGTCTGTCGTATATTTTGTTGTGCCCGGAATAAAAATATCAGGCCTTATATCTGCATGGATCTGCAGCACCTGTCCTAACAATTCCAGGATCCTCGGAATATCTTTTTCTTCTGCTTTTCTGATGAACATTTTTTTCCTCCTGTTTTTCAATAACTGATTTCATAGATTCTTTATACATACACCATAATACCATCGTATGAACGCTTATAACAATAAAATCTCTTTAAGCAGTCTCACTTTCCTTTTGCATTATAATGAAAAAGTTTATCGTTTTCCGTGATGTATATCACATTTTTATTCCTGGATCCGTATCATTACAGACAGTCAGCTCAAAATGGTTTCTGTTTGTTTTTATAAGCCCTTCTTTTTGCAGCTTTGATATCTCCGAAGACATTGCCGCACGGTCAATGCAAAGATAATCTGCCAGCTGCTGCCGGTCAAAAGGAATATCAAAGGATAACGATGCCTGTCTGATAGATACCGACGACAGATAGGACAACAGCTTATCCCTTGTCGTTCGCTTGCCAACATGTGTGATCTTATCGTTGAGGATCAGGATCTTATTTGCCAGGACCCCGACCAGGTTACGGATCAGCTTCTGATGATGGTCACATACTGTTGGGCAGGAAACCAGAAGCCTTTGAACATTTAATAAAATAATCTCACAATCTTCGTCTGCTACCACACTGACATTCAGAACAGCTCCCGGACTTGCTGCATATGGTTCACCAAAAAAATCTCCTGCATGACATTTTGACAGAATATTCCGATGTCCCCACAGGTCTTCCTGAATAACAAGAACACAGCCTGACACCACAAGTCCCATTACTTCAGTAGAGTCTCCGGCTCTGAAAATATAAGAATCCCGTTTTCTGGAGATCGTTGCTGCATTTACACAATGCAGTATGGATAATATCTCATTATCAGTAAGACCTTTAAAGAAAGGGCTCGTTCTTAGAATGGGTAAATATTTTTTCAAAATTAATCCTCCTGTTGGAAATCAAACATACACGTTGTAATTATTATACTATACTCCTAACAGAAACCAAGGATAAATACTACTAGTCGAGGATAAAATAATAAGAAAGATCCTTCGAAAAAATCACAGAATAAAAGGAGAATACAATAATGGATAAAAAAATGTTTTGTTTTCAGTGTGAACAGACTGTCGGGTGTACCGGCTGCACCGGAAATGCCGGTGTCTGTGGAAAAAAAGCAGATACAGCGAAATTACAGGATGAACTGACAGGTGCGTTGATCAGTCTGGCTAAAGCTGCCGACAGCACGGAAACTATTTCAAAAAGAACCGGACAGATCATAATCGAAGGACTGTTTACTACAGTTACAAATGTAAGTTTTGACAATGCAGCAATCGAAAACATGATACAAAAAGTCAGAGCTGAAAAAGAAAGACTGGCTCCTGACTGCAGAACAGAGGAATATGATCTTCAGCAGCTGTGGAATGCCAACGAAGATATCCGCTCCTTGAAATCTCTTATTCTCTTTGGTATCCGTGGAATGGCTGCCTATGCCTATCATGCAAATGTTCTGAATTATGAAGATGCCGAAGTGAATCAGTTCTTCTGCGAGGCATTATCTAAGATCGGTTATGAAGAAAGCACAGAAGCACTGCTTTCCACAGTACTCAAAACAGGAGAGATCAATCTGAAGTGCATGGCACTTCTTGATAAGGCAAATACAGAAACCTATGGAACACCAGAGCCAACTGATGTTACACTTACGGTAGAAAAAGGGCCTTTTATTGTCGTAACCGGACATGATCTGAAAGATCTGCAGCTTTTGCTTGAACAGACTGAGGGAAAAGGAATCAATATCTATACACATGGTGAAATGCTCCCTGCCCATGCCTATCCATGCTTAAAGAAATACGCTCACCTGAAAGGCAATTTCGGAACTGCATGGCAGAATCAGCAGAAAGAGTTTGACCATCTTCCGGCCCCGATCCTCTACACTACCAACTGTCTGATGCCTCCAAAAAGCAGCTACGCTGACAGAGTATTTACAACAGAAGTGGTTGCATTCCCGGGAGCTGTCCATATTGACGAGAAGAAAGATTTCACACCGCTTATTGAAAAAGCACTGGAGCTGGGCGGTTACAAAGAAGATCGTATGTTCTCCGGTATCAACGGCGGAAAAAAAGTAACAACCGGTTTTGGTCATGCAGCCATCCTGTCCCATGCAGGTACTGTAGTAGAGGCTGTAAAATCAGGTGCGATCCGCCATTTCTTCCTGGTTGCCGGCTGTGATGGTGCCAAACCAGGTCGAAACTATTATACGGAATTTGTAAAGCAGACACCTTCTGACAGTATCGTTCTCACCCTGGCATGTGGAAAATTCCGTTTCAATGATCTCGATCTGGGAGAGATCGGTGGTCTTCCACGACTGATGGATATGGGTCAGTGTAATGATGCTTATGGTGCGATCCAGGTTGCTGTGGCACTTGCAGATGCATTTGGATGTTCTGTAAATGAGCTTCCGCTTTCCTTCGTACTCTCCTGGTATGAACAGAAAGCAGTCTGTATCCTGTTAACCCTCCTGCATCTGGGTATCAAAAATATCCGTCTTGGTCCTTCTCTTCCGGCGTTCCTTTCTCCTAATATTCTGAACTTCCTGGTTGAAAATTATGGTATTGCACCTATCACCACACCGGAAGAAGATATCAAAGCACTGATGAACCAGTAAAATAAATTTTTCAAAGCCTTTACAAAATCAACAAAGCCGATACAGGATTCCAAAAGTCCTGCATCGGCTTTATTTACAGGTCTGAAGACTCGGATCAGCCGCCAACACTTTTAAACATGTGCAGCGATATTCTGATGGAGTTAAATGATAACGTTTTTTAAACAATCTGCAAAAATAATCAACGTTATGAAATCCGCTTTCATAAGCGATCGTTTTTACTTTTTTATTCGTATTTTTCAATAACCAGGAAGCTGCCTGAAGTCGATATCCTATCAGATAATTAACCGGTGTAGTATGTAAAAAACGGTGGAACAAATTAAGTGCAGTACTTTTGCTGATTCCTATATACGAAGCAATTTCATCCAGAGACAAATTGCGATTATAGTTTTCATGTATATATTGCATGATCAACTGCACTCTTTTCTGTGCAACTTCATCCACTGTCTGTACATCTCCTTTATCAGATAACTTTACATTTTCATAAAAAGTCAGCCATAAATCCTGCAGCAATGCCAAAGTAGCAAGTTCTCTTATTTTCTCATTCCTCTGTATTTCCATTATTTTTATCATAGTTTGTATGATCTTTGTTTGCCATAGTTCATCAGGCTGAAAACGCTGGAAATATATATTCGATGAAATGATTGGCAAGATATATTTCTTATAGATCAGGCTGTTCTCCGGCGCAATAAATTCCGGCATACATACAAAGTTAGGAATGATACCACCTGATGATGCGTAAAAGCGGTGCAATATTTTAGAATTAATAAAAATTGCTTCTCCTTCTGACAATATAATCTGTTTTTCTCCTATTCCGCATGTAACTTGTCCGGACTCGACATATAAAAACTCAAATTCTCTGTGCCAGTGCCACTCAATACAATGAAAATCAAACAATTCCAGATTATCATAATAATACTGGAATGGATAATCACTGCTTCCATGCTGTTTAATTTCCATGAACTCCTCATCTGTAAGTATTTTATTATAATCCATCCCATATCACGTTCTTTCTTTTTTACGATATTATACAGTATTTCTACAATTTAATTCAATGTATATATCTGATATTTGCTATATAATCAAGTAAAAAAAGAAAAGAGGTATTCTTATGATTTTTAAATGGATGAATGAAAGTGAGATCAACATTGAGGGCGACAAAATTGAAATAACCGCACCACCCAGAACAGACTTTTTTGTGAAAGTATTGATGAATGTGAAGATTGAACATAAAACTGTTAAAAACATTCGGAGAGGAAAATAAAAAATGAATGCTGTAAAAAAAACTAACTACCATAAGACAAAAATAGCCTGTTATATGGGATTTATCACACAGGCTATTGCGGCAAACTTCGCACCGCTTCTTTTTTTGAAATTTCACAGTGACTACCATATTTCTCTCGGTAACATTGCTCTGATATCCACTTTCTTCTTTTTCACACAGCTTCTGGTTGATCTGTTCTGTGCCAAATTCGTAGATCATATCGGATATCGTGTGTGCATTGTTGCATCAGAAATATTTGCTGCATTGGGTCTGCTTGGACTGGCATTTTTACCTGATTTTTTACCTGATCCTTTTATTGGAATTATATGTAGTGTTATTGTTTATGCCATCGGAAGCGGTTTAATAGAAGTACTTTGCAGTCCTATTATCGAGGCCTGTCCGTTTGAAAACAAAGAAGCAACTATGAGTCTGCTCCATTCGTTTTACTGTTGGGGAGCTGTTGGGACAATTTTGATTTCCAGCTTATTTTTCCTGATATTTGGAATAGACAGTTGGAAGTGGCTCGCCGTAATATGGGCAATCATTCCTGCAATTAATACTTATAACTTCATGACCTGTCCCATTGAATCTCTGGTTGACAATGGTTCTGGAATGGAAATTAAGGATCTGTTTTCCAAGCCATTTTTCTGGGTTGCAATATGTCTGATGATCTGTTCCGGAGCTTCTGAACTTGCAATGGCTCAATGGGCATCTGCTTATGCAGAATCAGCTCTGGGATTATCAAAAGCTCTGGGAGATCTAACAGGTCCATGTATGTTTGCAGTAACAATGGGAATCAGCCGTATAATTTTTGGTAAATATGGAGAGCAGTTAGATTTAATGAAGTTTATGAGTGGTTCAGGCATATTATGCGTTGTCTGTTATCTGCTTACTGCTTTGTCATCCAACCCGATCATCGGACTGATCGGTTGTATTGCATGTGGATTTTCAGTTGGAATCATGTGGCCTGGAACCATCAGTATTTCCTCAAAAACTTTTCCAACAGGTGGAACGGCTATGTTCTCTCTTCTTGCCATGGCAGGAGATTTAGGTGGCAGCATTGGACCTGGAATTGTTGGTCGTATCACTCAGAATGCTGGAAATAATATTAAGATTGGCATGGGATTCGGACTTATTTTTCCAGTAATTCTATTGTTTATGTTATTCCTGCTGTATCGGAAGAAGATATCAAAGCACTGACTTATTGATTGTAATTATATTTTTTCACTCTGCAAACCCGGAAGCTGTATCATCACTTGTTGCCAGATACTATAGACCTGATACAGCATTGAGCGGAACCTGAAGATTTCTGGTAAAATTGTCATGATTTCCGCATGCCAGCATCTTCATCTGTACCCGCATTGCAAAACTCAGATTTAATATCATCATGATCGCAGTACGTGCCACACGTTCTGTGCTGTATGCCAGGATATTACAAACTGTAATCCCCTTCTTCCGTGCTGCTATCAGTCGGCCATAATCTCCGAAGAGCCACATAGGATATTAAAAAGTTCGCAAACCAACCGGCTGGTACAGCAAGCCAGACAAATACAATGCCAAAACGCGGTGCACAGATCAAAGCAACAGACAGGCGGATCGCCAGGTTCACCATATTTGCAATGAGGAACGGGCGCATGATCCCAAGACCACGAAGAACCCCATCGGTTGCCATTTTGATTCCCATAAAGATGAAAAAGTAACCAAGCCATCTCATATAGCCCTCGGATACCTGATAGGCCAGGGCAGTTCCATCTTTACCAAGGAATAGCGAGGAAATCTGCGTGTGCAGTGTTTCAATGACTATAAAAGCAAGAACTGCAAAACATACATCTAACACCAGTGCAGCGTGATATCCTTTTTTGATCCGTTCAATTTTCTTTGCGCCAAGATTCTGGGAAACATATGGGGAAACCGCATTGCCAATGGATACAAAAATCAATGAAAAAACATTCTCTACCCGCATCGTCGCCGCATACCCCGCAAGTGCCTGTGTACCGAAGGGATTTACAACAGCCTGTACGATCATCATACCGATGGACACTGTAGACTGCTGAAGAACCGAAGGTACAGCAATTTGAAGCATGGAATGTAACTCCTGCCTGTCAAACCAGTCAAAATGACTTTTATATCGACGCATCCGGCTAAGGAAAAGCAAAAGTGAAAACACCGCAGAAATTCCCTGTGCTATAAGAGTCGCAAGGGCTGCACCAAACACACCGAGACCAAGTCCGGCCACCATCCAGAGATCCATAAAAATATTTAAGATTGACGAAAATATCAGGAGCCCCAGCGGGATTTTTGATTCGCCTATGGAAGTAAACATATTGGAAAGAATGTTATACATAAACAGAAACGGAAATCCCACGAAATAGACCCTCAGATATAACACTGCATCATCCAGTATATCGCCAGGGGTTTGTAACACACTCATCATCCAGTGGGAAAAGCAAAATCCAAAAACCCCAAGGACTATACTTAGAATTAAAAAGCTAAACAAGGATGTTGACACGATGGTCTTCATTTTTCCATACTCCCTGGCACCGAAATAGCGGCTCACCAGCACACCGGCACCGACACCTGCCCCCAGTGCCACACAAATAAAAACATTGGTCAGCGCTGCACAGGCCCCGACAGCTGCAAGTGCGGAGGAACCAACAAATTGGCCGACGATGATAGAGTCAGCCATATTGTATATTTGCTGAAAAAAGCTGCCCAAAATCATTGGCATTGCAAAAACCGTCAGCGCTTTAAGAGGCGCATCTGTGATCAAATATTCATCTTTTGACATTATCATATTCCTCCACAGGTTTCATAATTTCACTTATTGCTACACTGCCCGGCGTTATCAGCTGCAGCTGCAATACGATCTTATCACGTAGTGACATGCTCCCACCACTTAAATCTTACGATTTTGAAGTGGGGGCTTCCTGCTCGATTACCCTTTAGGGCAAAGCTAAAACAGGCTATCC
>NZ_RCXU01000015.1:0-99893 GCF_004167315.1 Blautia sp. aa_0143 | reverse complement strand
GCCTTGGTGGGCCGTTACCTCACCAACTAGCTAATCCAACGCGGGTCCATCTTATACCACCGGAGTTTTTCACACCGGACCATGCGGTCCTGTGCGCTTATGCGGTATTAGCAGCCATTTCTGACTGTTATCCCCCTGTACAAGGCAGGTTACCCACGCGTTACTCACCCGTCCGCCACTAGAATTAAATTAAATCGACCGAAGTTTCAATAAAGTAATTCCCGTTCGACTTGCATGTGTTAAGCACGCCGCCAGCGTTCATCCTGAGCCAGGATCAAACTCTCTGATAAAATGTTTGATTCATTTACTCAAGACAACCGTTTGGCTATCTCTCGTTTTTACTGCTTTTGGTTTGTTTAAACCGTTCTTTAAATGTAAAGAAATTTTCGAGAATCGTATGTGTTTCACTGTTTAGTTATCAAGGTTTGTTGTGTCTGTCTCTCAGACAGCTCGTTTATTCTATCTCATCTCTTTTTGTTTGTCAAGCACTTTTTTAAGTTTTTTCAAACATTTTTGAGTTAAGATTTTGTTGCCGCTTTGTTGGCGACTCGGATACTTTATCATATCTTCTGTCTTTTGTCAACTATGAATTTCATTTTTCTGAAATTCTTTTTAATTGTTTGTTTTTCAAAAACAATTATTTGCGACAGCTCAGTTATAATACCACTGGGAGTTATGCTTGTCAACCATAAAATTCAATTTTTTTAAAATATTTCGTTTATCCCGTTTATTAAGAAAGACGCTGCCAATAAAAGCAGCGTCCTTCCACCACACTATCTCCAAATCCCCTTTCTCTTCCGGATCGTATAAAACAACTCATTCTCCATCGCCATAACCTTCTGGATCGGCACACTCTTAAACACCGGCATCTTCATCCTAGTCCTGATCCACCAGAAAGAATAAACCGCCAGAACCACAAAAGTGATCACCACAACCAGCCAGATCATATTCCGCTCCACCGGATCAGAAGAAATATTCAGGATCATATAACACGTCCCCGCAATACCAACAAGCGGAAACACCGGCCCACCAGGAACCCTGAAGCTCCTCGGCACCTTCGGCATCCGCTTTCTCAGAATCAGCACATCCACATGCGCCAGCACATAAGAAATCATCCAGAACACCGAACCCACCAGGATCAGGAACGAAATAATAGAAGAAGAATCATTACTGATCAGTGCAAAAATAAAAATCGTCACACTGACAAATACAACGCCACACCAGGGAACCCCGTGCTTATTCGTCTTCGCAAAAATCCTCGGCATCATATTCATCTTCGCCATCCCCTGGCAGATACTCGCCAGACCATTCACCGTAGAATTCTGCGTACTCACAACTGCAAGCGCAGCCACCAAAGTCATCCAGATCTTACCTGCACTGCCAAGAAGATTTTCTCCGTAAAGCAGATGCGGAGCCGGGGAATCCATAAGCTCCTGCCATGGCGTATAATTATGAAAACCAAACACCATGATCGACTGCACACCACAGATCAGAGCAAGACCTATGATCATACCAAGAGGAACATTCCTCTTCGCATTCTTAACACTCTTGGAAACCGGGATCACATACTCCGCCCCGATAAATAGCCAGAACGCCGTAGCTGTAGCAGAAAACAGCTCCGAAGGCTTCGTGGCCATTGTATACGGCTGCGAAACCACCTGCCCTGTCCCCAGCTTAAGCATACCGATCAGTCCCATGATGATCATGGAACCAACCAGAAGAAACGCGACCAGATCCTGGATCTTTGCAAACATATCCACACCACGAAGATTTGCGATCATGATCACAATGGTCATGATCAGCGTATACGCAATACTGGGAACCGGCAGCTTGATCGTCTGCGCCATCGCATAGGAAAAAATCGAAGCCTCCACACCAGAGGACAAAATATTACAGAGCAGATAACCGCCCACCATGGAGATCAGCGTGGGAAAAGGCCCCAGACATGCCAGCGTATACTGCGCCAGGCCACCCGTCGTATTCGGCATAATGGCATTCAACTCCGAAAGCGAAGCCACCGTAGTCATATTCAAAAGACACGCAATAATCATGGAAAAAATAAACACAACACCAACCGTACCTGCACCCTGCCCCAGTGAGACCAGACAGCTGGTGGCAATGACCAACCCTACTGATATAGATACAACACTTCCCAGCCCTAATTTCTTATCTTCACTCATAATCCCAGTCACCTCCCAATAAGTCAGACGGATATTCGCGATCCGCATTCGTTTAGCAGCCCAAAACAGACAACATAGAAACAGGCGAAGTTCCGCTTTATCTGCGGACACCCTCGCCTGCCATCACGATTCTCTGCTTACCCTTTACAGAGCATCTACACCTTCATCACCCGTTCTTACACGGATCACATTATCAATATCGTAGATAAAAATTTTGCCATCGCCAATATGCCCAGTATAAAGCTCATGCTTGATCACTTCCACAATCTTATCCACCTGCTCCTTTTTTACCACAACACTGATCTGCTGCTTCGGAAGGAGCTCCATCTCGTAATTTTCATCCACCTCGTACTCACGGGTACCTTTTTCAACGCCACATCCAAGCACCTGCATAACAGTCATACCTCTGACACCGGCTTTACTAAGTGCAGATTTCAGGCTGGAAAATTTTGCAAGGCTTGTGATGACTTCTATTCTGCATAAGCTCATCTTATAATATCATCCCTTTCTGAAAAAATACATTGATCATTAACTCAGATATTCACGTCTATCTCTGCAGCATATCCATCAATATAAATGCTTTGTAATTCATTCAGAAAAGACATCAGCCCAGCTAAGCCGATGCCTTTCCGCATAAAAAATACTCTCTGTAAAATTCTGTCTTATCTTATACATTAAGTTCTTTCTTTGTATCAGCAAGAGCCTCGTCCATTCTGGAGATAACATCCTTGATATCCTGTTCGGAGATAACAGCTGTAGGCTCGAAACGGATGGTTTTCGCATTAACAAGTGTTCCTGCTGTCATGACACGTCTTGCAAACAGACCCTTTGCAGTCTCATAGCCAAGCTCACATGTATGGAACTCAACTGCAAGCATAAGACCTGTACCACGAACCTCCTGGATGATCTCAGGATATTTTTCCGCAAGGCTCTGAAGTCCTGCTTTCAGGATCTCACCTTTACTTTTGCAGACACCCGGGATATCATTTTCAAGCATATATTTGATAGTTGCGATAGCTGCTGCACAGCATACCGGGTTTCCGCCAAATGTAGGAGAGCCAAGAAGCCATGGGTTGTCGATCAGATCCTGAACCCACATCTTCGGTTTACAGATGATACCTGTGATCGGCATGATACCGCCGCCGAAAGCTTTACCATATGTCATGATATCCGGTGTAACACCCTCTGCCTCACATCTCCACATTGTACCGGTACGTCCCATACCTGTCTGGATTTCATCAAAGATCAGCGCCACACCTGTCTCATCACAGATCTCACGAACCTCCTGAAGGTATCCTGCCGGAGGAACGATAACGCCAGCCTCGCCCTGGATCGGCTCAAGGATCACACCGGCAACCTTCTCTCCAACTGCCTGAAGGTTCTTGATCGCTTTTCTTACATCATCTGCAATACCATACTGCACATGCTGTACCTGCTGTACCATCGGAATATAAGGAGTACGGTATGTACTTTTACCACCCATGGAGATTGCACCCATGCTCTTGCCATGGAAAGCACCTACTGTGGAAATGAACCATCTTCCGCCGGTTGCGATACGTGCAAGCTTCAGAGCCATCTCAACGGCCTCTGCACCGCCGTTTGTGAAGAAGCAGTACTGCAGGTCGCCAGGTGTGATATCTGCAAGTGCTTTTGCAAGATATCCACGAAGCGGATCAAGAAGTTCCTGAGAATGAAGTGCCTGATGATCAAGCTGCGCTTTTACGGTTTTCAGAATCTCCGGATTTCTGTGACCACAGGTGTAAATACCGAAGCCGCCAAGACAGTCGATAAATTTTTCTCCGTTCAGTCCATAGCAATAAGCTCCTTCATCCTGCCACTCAAGAACTGCACCCTGCTCAGAGTCAGAAGAAACAGATTTACGGTATTTCAGCCAGCCCGGGCTTACATAGTTGTCAAAATGATCGATGGTATCTGCCACCATCTGTTTTTTCTCCTCTGCCGGAATATCTTTCATATCTGTGTTGATCAGTCCGATCACTCTATCAAGATCTTTGATTACCTGTTCGCTCTTTGCCATAATACATTCCCTCTCTTTCTGAAAATCATCCCGCGATCTGCCTCTGCATCCTGCGTTCATTCTGGTAAAAAAACAGGCGCATTCGCTGTATTTCTACAACAAATGCGCCTTTGCATTTCGTTTAATTGTTTTTTGAATTGCCTATATTGTACCCCGGTCAGCCAATGTGTACAATTCTTAATTTCTGGCTGTTTATGATTAGTTTCTGGTAGGCATACTTGTTTTTAAGTATATCTCTTCTCAGTTTCTCTCGAAATTATCTGCAATATACTCTACGATCGGTGCAGGATCTTCCAGACTGTGCGGATGATGGTCACAGTCCGGTTTTACGATCACTTTGATCTGGCCGCCGTTTTCCTCATAATATCTGACCAGATTGGCACCGTTTTCCTGATAAGGCACAACACTGTCAACCGCACCCGCTACCAGCATGATCCTGATCCCCGCTTTAAGAAGCTGAGGCATTTTGTCCAGAGGATTCCCCCTAAACTCCAGAGCATTCTCATCTGTGAGATGATAAACTGCCTTACACTCTTCCCATTCTTTCGAATAACGCTCACTTGCTCCATATCCTCCCGGCCAGCTCGTCACATTCATAACCGGCGCATCCAGATACAGCGTGGAGATCGTTTCAGGATTTTTCACCGTATAATTGACAGAATAAAGACCGCCTCGGCTGAAGCCGAAAAGATCTGCTTTTTTATTAAGGCCTTCTTCCTCTGTGATATACTGATAAAACATTTCCATAAGGCTTATGGATTCCGGGCATCCGTACATGTCGCTGATCATCATATATGCAATATGCCAGCCTTTTTCAAGAAGTGCTCTGTCTGCATAATCAAAAGCTCCGAAAAACTCTGCGCGCCATACCCATGGTTTTCCCGGATGCACTTCTTTCGGCATGACCAGGATACACTCATGGCCATCCAGTTTAAAATCCTTTCTCTGATATCCTTCCCATTCGGAGATCCTAACTTCTTCTGCTTTCATTCCATTACCTCCATTATTCATGCCCACACAAGCCACTGCTGCATAAGCTCTTCACAATCCACAGTTTGAAAATGCCGCCTCCCTCAAAGGAGACGGCATCCAGACATCCGCATCAGCAGACATGTTTATTCTTTTTTATTACCACTGGCACGGCTCAAAGTCTGCTGTGTTCTCAGAAGTAACAACGTCTGTTCTCAGATAGTTTACACGGTTTACATCAATGCCACAGAACCACTCGGAGATTGTACGAACTGCAAGACCAGCATCACCCTGGCAGGTCTGATAGGACATACCATAAAGTTTTCCGTCTTTTACAAGATCAAGACCCTGTTTGGAGATACCAGCTGCAACGATTACGATATCGTCACGTCCTGCTGCCTCGCAAGCCTCAGCTGCACCGATAGCCTGGTCAGAGTCATCTGCAAGAACGATAGCATTTAATTTATCGCCATATTTTGTGATCCAGTCGGATACGACCTGTTTAACCTTGGAAGCCTCAAATCCAGGAGACTGGATATCAAGTGTCTCGATATCCGGATATTTCTCAGCAAGCTCTGTCATAGGTCCATAGCAGCGTGCATAGTAAGGAGATCCACCTACGTTATGTGTAATGTAAGCAACTCCTCCTTTGCCTTCCATCTTCTCGCCAAGCATATCGGCAAGTGTTCTCATCTGGTACCAGTCATTCGGGCCAGTGTAGGAAATGATGTAGTTCATAGCTTCTGCTTCTGGTGTTGTATTTACACAGAATGCCGGGATTCCAGCGTCTGTGATCTTCTTGAACTGCTGTGTTGCATGGTCAGCGGAAAGCGGAATCAATGCGATTGCATCCGGATGCTCGTTGATCGCCTGGTCAATGTAGCTGTCCTGATTTCCCTGATCCCAGTTTGGATCATAAACAGTTACTTCCATTCCGACTGCATCACATGCTTTCTGGAAAGCCTCTGTGTAGCATGTTGTCCAGGCATGTGCACCATGAACGATCAGGATAACTTTTTTGCCTTCCTGTCCATCTGCCGGTGACTCCGGGAATTTTGCATCATTTGCCTCGTCCCAGTCAAGATACTCTTTGTAATGCCAGTGATTGGCATCTGTCTCTTCGTAATTGTCTTCACAATATGCAGCATCTCCGTCTACTTCCGGAACATCGAAGCTAAGCGGTGCTTCCATCATGAGATGGTCATCTGTTGTTTTTAATGTTTTTTCTGCTTCCTGCAGTTTGTCGTAAGAATCTTTTGCAGCGTCCGGAACTTCTACTGCTTCCTCTTCTGCACTCTCATCACTTGCCTCTGCCTCAGTTGCCTGGGCGTCTGTGTTCTCCTCTGCAAATGCTACAGACCCCGTACCTAACAACATAGCACCACATAACAGAACCGCCAGTCTCTTTTTCATCATGTTTTCTTCCTCCTATACCTTATATAGTTTTTATTTTATTAAAAGCTCCCTCCGCTTTTAATTTCCCCTATTATTTTTCATTACTTATTTTGCACCTTTCATCTCTTTGAGATGTTCCAGATGAAGATTCGGACGACGTCCAAGGATCTTATCTTTATTGTATTTTGCAACTGTCTCATAGATCAGGCAAAGCACAAGTGCTGCACCGATAACCAGTACCTGAAGCTCTGTGGATTTACAGAGAGATTTCAGGAACGCGATCATCAGAAGAGAAATGTAGGTCCAGCCTACGCTTCCTTTGCCGCCGTAGATATCTGTTCCACCGATAACAGTTGCTGTAAATGCCATATAGAAAGGTGAGATTCCTTTTTCACCCATGGTTACATTCGCCGCGCCGGAATAGATTCCGTTCAATGCTCCGCCAAGTCCTGCTGCAAGTCCGGAAATGATAAATGCTGCTATTACAACACGGTCACTGTGGATACCTGCAAGCCATGCTGTCTCTGCATTGCCACCTACCATATGGATATTTCTTCCAAGTCTTGTGTAACGAAGAATTACAATTACCAGGATTACAAAAAGTGTTGTGATAATAAAGTACGTTGAGAATGGAAGAAATGGAAGCAGCTGATTATTCAGCTTCTCATTCAGATCATAATCTCTTCCGATACTCAGCTCACTTCCGTTACAGTACACATACATGATTCCCTTGAGAACCAGCTGCATACCGATACTTGCGATAAATGCGTGGATCTTCAGCTTTGTAACAAGCAGTCCCATGATCAGGCCGTTTACAACACCCATCAGAGCACCGATGAGAATGCAGATTGCCCACGGAAGCTTCTGGTTGCTGTGAAGCCCAAGTGTAAGAAGTGCTGCAAAGGTTGACATGTACATAACTGTCATATCCATATGCCCTGCAATGAGGACGATAGTAAATCCAAGTCCCAGCCAGATAACAAGACTTCCGTTACCTGTTACTGCCCGGATATTGTAGGCTGTATAGAAATTGTCCACAAACAGTCCACAGAAAAGTACGATCGCAAGTAATAAAAATGCGCGGTTTTTGTTGATCATTGCTGCATTCAGCTTAAATTTCTTCTCCATCATGCTTTACCCAACTTTCTGTTTGAATGTGTGTTTAACCATACGATGAACAGGAATACGATACCCTGGACAAGATACTTGGTGTATGTCCCAAGACCGATCCAGGAAAGAATATTGTTGAGGATACCATAAGCAAGAACACCACCGAAGGTTCCAACAATACTTCCTTTTCCACCGTTCAGGGAAACGCCACCCAGAAGGATCGCAGTCAGAGCATCAAAATCATAACCGGTTCCGTTTTCGTAGGAAGCACATTTTCTGAGAGCTGCATAAAAGATACCAGCTGTTGCGCTGCAGAGACCATTGATCACATATGCGATAATGATCTGTTTTGTACAGTTGATTCCTGAAAATTTCGCTACTTCATAATTGGTACCGATGATCTTCAGTTTCTGTCCGAATGCTGTTTTTGTGTGAATCACCCATGAGATCACAAACATAACCAGCATAACGATTGCCATCAGGGAGATTGCTCCACCGATATAGGTTCTGGAAATCGCGTAAAACTTTTCAGCAGATGACTGCATGCTCTCTTTCGCGATATCCTCTGCGTAGAGCATTTTTCCCTGCCATACTACTCGTATGACACCGGATATCAAAAGATTTACCGCCAGTGTCCAGATGATGGCGTTGGCTCTCATCTTACCGATCATGAAACCGTTGATCAGACCGATCAGGGCACCTGCAAGAAGTCCTGCAATAATAGATCCCACAAAACCGAAGTTAATGCACTGTACTGCCATAACTCCGCCGAATGCCATTGTGATCGGCACAGACATATCTGTCATGTTTCCTGAATATGTAACGTAGAACAGTCCTGCACAGACCATACCGGTCAGGGCTACTGCTTCCAGAATAGACTGGATATTACTTTTTCCGAAGAACTGTCCTTTCGAAATGATCATTCCCAGAATGATAAGTCCTGCAACAATGATCCAGATGCCAAGCTGATTAAAGATCAGGCTGGCTTTGTTGATCTCTGTTTTTCTTGTATCTACCTTTGGAGCGGCAGTATTTCCATTTTTATTTACTTCTGACATGATACGAACTCTCCCTCCCCATTAGCTGCAATCAGTATTGAATTTTCCGTCATATCTTTTTTCCGGATCATTCCGATCGTATGTCCTTCACGTAAGATCACTGCTCTGTCTGCAAGTCCCACAACTTCCGGAAGGTCAGAAGAAAGAAGAATTACGGAATTGCCTTTTGATACATAATCCTTAACTACATTATGGATAACCTGCTTGGCATTAACATCAACACCTCGTGTAGGTTCATCCAGGATCAGGATATCAACACCTGCTGCCAGCCATTTGGCCATCAGCACCTTCTGTTGGTTTCCACCGGAGAAGCTGT
Organism: Blautia sp. aa_0143; assembly: GCF_004167315.1. NCBI lineage: Bacteria > Bacillati > Bacillota > Clostridia > Lachnospirales > Lachnospiraceae > Blautia > Blautia sp. aa_0143. The sequence continues at coordinate 90,827 of NZ_RCXU01000015.1, read as the reverse complement.
TTACCAGACGGTCTCTGTCTGCCGGATAAACGCTCATCTCATTGATCTTCTCATCAATCAGTCCGTTCAGTTTCTTCTGATTGTAGAAAATACCGTTGGAATTCCGATCAATAATACAGGAGGTCACATTATCACCAACTGTCTGGTTCAGTGCCAGACCTACGACTTTTCGATCCTCTGTCAGATATCCAAGTCCTCCGGCGATAGCTTCTCCGAAGTTCCTGAAATGCGTCTCTTTTCCATGTATATAGACTTTTCCACCATCGGCCTTATCCACACCGATCAGTGCTCTTGCGATCTCTGTTCTTCCTGCCCCGGCCAGTCCGCAGATAGCAAGTACTTCACCCTTATGAAGCTCGAAGTTTACATGATGGAAAAATCCCCAGTGTGTATAATCTTCAACCTTCAGTACAACTTCATCCTGTACCATGGATTTATGGTTCTCATAGAAATTCTTTACAGGAGTTCCTACCATCATCTCAACCAGCTTGTCCGGATTCGTATCAGCTACTGCACAGGAGCCTACCAGCTTACCATCTCGCATAACTGTAACATTGTCTGCGATCTCAAAGATCTCTGCCAGGTGATGGGAAATATAAACCACTGCAAGCCCCTCTGCCTTCAGCTGACGGATGATCTTGTAAAGGCGTTCAACCTCGTCGCTGGAAAGAGCGGATGTGGGCTCATCCATAACAATAATGGATGGATTAAAGCCAAGAGTTTTCGCAATCTCGACAAGCTGTGCTTCGCACTGGCTGATTTCAGAAACATCCATAGTCGGATCAATATAATCCAGTCCCACTCTTGCAAGAAGTTTCTTTGACTCCTCAATTGCTTTCTTCTTATCTACAAAAATACCTTTCTTCGGAAGTCTTCCCACCAGAAGATTCTCATAAATGGAAATTCTTCTTGCAAGAGAAAGTTCCTGATATACCATTCCGATTCCTGCTTCCTTGGCCATTGTCGGGGAATGGAGAAGTTTCTTCTCTCCGTTAATGTAGATATCTCCTGTATAGTCATTAAACAAACCGTTCAGCATTTTCATCAGAGTTGATTTTCCCGCACCATTCTCTCCCATCAGAGCATGCACTTCACCTTTTTTCACACGGAAATCTACCTTATCAACAGCCAGTGTACCTGGAAAACGTTTTGAAACCTTCTGCATATCCAGAGCATATGTCTGTCCCGTGCTGTTTACTCCACTGCTCATATTTATCTCCTTTCCCATGAATGACACCTCCGCCAATGTCAGTTCATCTTTCTGAGTAACAAATCCGATCATTACGAAGTATTTATTAGTATAATAAGAAAAACCGATGAAAATTGAAATTCAATTTTTTCATCGGTTTAGTCTTATTTTTCACATCAGTGACAGTCCTTTTTTTAATCCAGTGACGGTCTGAAATAAGTGTCTATATTATCTTTTGTAAGGCTTACCACCAGGTTCTTATACCACAGTCTCAGGATTTCTCCCGAAGCAGCTCTTTTTGCACAGCTCCATGCATATTCCGCTTCATATTCCGGCGGCTGGGTTACAATACCATAAAGCTTTCCACTCTTTACCGCTTCCATATGCTCTGTTTCATTTCCAATTCCTATTACCTGGATCTTGTCCTGTATTCCTCTTGCCTTCAGCATATCATAAACTCCCAGTGCCATATTGCTGTCATGGCAGTAAAATACATTGATATCCGGATTCTGGGAAAGAAGTCTGGATGCTGCCAGACCTGCTTTTGCCCGGGACCAGTTGGCTTCTTCAATCCCCACAACTTCAACGTCCGGATAACTGGACAGATATTCCAGAAATGTCTGTGTTCTGTAAATCTGGGGATCTGTTCCCTGAGAACCTTCTATGATTCCCACTTTTCCTTTTTTTCCATTAAGACATTCCACCACCAGCTGACCTGCCAGATCAGCCTCTTCCGACATACTTGCCCCTACATAAGTTGTAATATATTCCGCAGATACAGTATCCACCTTCATATTCAGATTGATCACAGGGATTCCGGCGTTCTTTGCCTCGCGAAGTACATTCAGATAGGATTTCGCATTAACCGGACAAAAAATGATGGCATCAACCTTTCTCCGGATAAAATCCCTCATCTGCTCTTCCTGGTTTTTTACATTCCATTCTGCATACTGGATTTCCAACTTATAATCCGGATCTTTCTCTGCTTCTGCAACAAGAAGATTTCCAATAGCATACTGATAACTGGCCTGACTGGATGCAAGGGTGGCACCGATTATTTTTTTCTTTGTTTCCTGCTGCGTTTTTATACCGGCTGCCTCAGATCTGACTTCTGTTTTATAATGAACAGTTACTGTCGTTATTATCATCAAAATTGCCGCCGCAAAAATCAGGAGCCTTTTTTTCATATGCTTCTTATTCATATACTGCCTCCCTCATTATATGGAAGAACATAAGTCACTGTCGTTCCAACGCCTTCTTCTGATGAATAGCTCAGACCGTATTTCTTTCCAAAACGGAGCTGGATGCGTTCATTTACATTTTTGACTCCGATTCCGGAACCGCTGATATTCTCAGATTCGATCTCATCAGAAAGGATTTTCCTGCATATTTCTTCCGGCATTCCGCATCCGTCATCGCTGACTTCTATGATCAGATTCTGTTCCCGCCTGTACGCCCGGATAGTGATCTTTCCTGTTCCTCGTTTCTTTTTGATGCCATGATAAATACAGTTTTCCACTATCGGCTGCAGGATCAGCTTTATCGTCCTGCACCGTTCCACACCAGGCTCTGCTGAAATTTCATATGTAAATTTATCTGCATAACGCATACTCTGAATGATCAGATAATTTTTCACATGCTCCAGCTCCCTTTCCAGAGAGATTTCTTCATTTCCCTTGTTCAGGGATATCCGGAACAGCTTTGCCAGTGCTTCTGTCATTGCCACGATATTTGAGTCATTTGTCTCTGCCATCCATATAATGGAATCCAGCGTATTGTACAGAAAATGCGGATTGATCTGTGCCTGCAGAGCCTGAAGCTCGTACTTTCGCTTATCTTCCTGTTCTTCGATCACCTGCTCTTTCAGATTCCGGATACGGTCCATCATCTGATTAAATTTCATTGACAAATGTCCGATCTCATCGTCTGTAAGAATTTCCATACGCTGATCCATATTATCCGGATTAACCTGAACCATATATTTTTCCAGTTTTTTCAGAGGCTTTACTACTCCTGTAAGAATCCGGTTAAGCAGAAGCAGGGTTACTATAAGAGTAATTGCCACAGCCAGGATCATTACCCCACTGATTGCCATTGTTTCTGCCATCACAGACTTGTACGGAACCATACTTACCAGAGTCCACCCTGTTGTTTTCATATCGGTTCTGGTTACCAGATATTTCTCTCCTCTGTAGTTCAGCCTGAAACAGCTCTCCTTCGTTTTCCCAAGTGCTGTATTCAGCTCCTGACGGTTTTCCTTCTCATCAAAAGCGAAGCGTTCTCTTCCATTTTGCTGCTCATAAACCAGCTCGCCCTTATCATTTATAATACATATAAAATTCTCCTGTTTTTCCTGAAAAGAATTACAGATCTCCGTGATCTTATTCATATTCAGATTGATCAGGATCACACCTCGGAAGGTTCCGTTTTCATAGCTCTGGACTTCCCTGCTCAGTGAGATCACCTCATCATCTGTGTCAAAAAATGAATGTCTGTTAGGTCCTGTGATAATTGCATCCTGTGGCTTTGCCACTGCCTTCGCATACCAGTCCAGCTTGGAATAATCCAATGCGACCTTCTGATAGGTATACATAGATCTGTTCAGGAGCATTTTTTTCTTTCCAAAAATCATAATGGAGGAAATATCTGCCCTGGAAAGTAAGGTGTCACTGAATGCCTGGGAGCTCATCTCATAAGAACGCATATTTTTTCCGATTCCGCTATCCACATAATCATCTTCTTCTTTGATCACAGTTTCCAGATAATCCTGAAGATAATAATTATAATTTACATTTTTTGCAATGGAATCCACTTCCTCCAGATAGCTGTTCAGATAGGCTTCCATATTTACCAGATTTTCTTCTTCGTACTTTCCCCGTTCATTAAATGCCCTTGAATGAAAGACCATATAAAAAACAGTAACCATAATACACATGGTAACAATAATCAGCACCGCTGTCTGACTCAGGGCCCGGTTTTTCAGGCTGCTTTTCTGTTTTTTCTTCATGGCTTACTCCTTTGCCCTGAACTCGGAAGGAGACATTCCTGTATATTTTTTGAAAGAAACACTGAAATAATGAGGATTGGAAAATCCTGTTTCATAAGCAATCTCATAGGTTTTCATATCTGTTGATCGAAGCAGCTGCATGGATTTTTCCATACGGACATCTGTAAGATATTTTACAAAATTCGTTCCCGCTTCTTTCTTGAAGAGTCCGCTTAAATATCCTGTGCTGACAGATGCAAATTCCGCTGCTGATGTAAGGGAAATCTCCGGATTTTTATAATTTCTCATTACATAATCCTTCACCTTGTCAATAACCTGCATTCCACTGTTTGTCTGAGCAGAATTCATTTCGTCACGGATACTGCATGCAAAACGGATCAGCTCATCCTCCATCTCTCTTAGGGAACTGTATGTTTCAAATTTCTGGTATAATACAAATCCTCTGTTCCACATTTCATCCGGGATATCCTTAAGCCCGGCAAGTTCTCTCAAAAGCGCATTCATTGCCTCCATATAAATAACCTTGACATTTTTTCCGGAAAGGGAACCGTCCTTTCCATTGTCACGAAATACAGAACGTACTGCTCGTTCGATTTCTTCCGTATTGCCGATCATGATACTCTTAGTAAGATGGTGAAGTTCCTGCTGCGGATAATAGAAGGAACGCTCCAGATAATTCAGGTCTTCAATATCATAAACATTATTGCTTCCCAGTGAATATTTACACTCCAGTGCTTTCTTTGCATTGCGGTAGGCCTGGTTCAGTTCATCCAGGGTGGCTGCCGTTGTCCCCAGTGCACAGGTGGTTTTCAGCCGGATCGTGTTATAGATAGACTTCTGGATAATACAGAGGACATCATAAATAAGATCATGCGATTCTGCTTCAAGTGTACCGCAGCGAAACAAAATTACCACTCTGTCTTTTCCATCTTCAAAAACATAATGTTCTTTTCCCAGACATTCTTTCACAATATTCCGCGATGCAAAAAGATAAAGATCATAATCTGCCCCTGAAATATTTTCCATATCAAGATCCATGACTCCAATCTCATATGGTGCCTGGCTCATATCCAGCTGAAGGCTTTTTGCCCTCTCCAGATACAGCCTGAGATTACGGTCTGCAGAACAGACAATCTTGTTCAGTGTCTGTTCCTGAAGTACAGGCAGGCTCTGGCGAAGCTGATTCTTCATTGACTGGATATACTGTCTCTGGCTGTTCTCTATATGAAGCTTCTCGCAGATCTCCTTCATTTCCTTATAAAGGCTTTCGGCACCGATAGGCTTCAGGATATAGTTCTTCACTCCAAGTCCGACAGATTTCTGTGCATACTGAAAATCCTCATGTCCAGTGAGGATCACAACATGGATCTGCGGAAATTCCCTTGAAAGGATCTCCGTCAGCTCCAGACCATCCATAAACGGCATCACAATATCTGTCAGCACAAGATCCACATGATTTTTCCGTATAATATCCAGTGCCTCCTGTCCATCCTCCGCAAGAAAAATCTCCGAAAATCCCAGAGATTCCCAGTCTATGATCTTTTTCACCCCATTGCGGATAAGAGGTTCATCATCAGCAATCAGAAGTGTATACATTTTCTTCCCCTCCCATCTGTACATCGCCCGTGATTATATATAATTTTTGTCTGTTTTTCGTGCACTTTTTTGTTGATTATACTATATTTTCACAAAAGTTACAACTTTTCCCACAATTATTCTTGTGTATATTGCATATTACAAAAATTATTAAACGTGGTTTTTCGTCATCTTCTGAATATTTCGTGAATCGTTGGATATCCATACATGCTGAACAGGTGATCCGCCTCTTCCTGTGCTGCTTTCAGAGCCTCCTCAATAGAGATATCTCCCTGGTATATTTTTCGCAGAGCCTGACACATGATCTTCTCAATCTGCTCTACAGGAATAATCAGGCGATTCTTTCGATACGGACTGTTTCGTCTTTTTGCATACTGAAGGCTCTCCTCAGTGCTGACCAGCCAGGGATACAGCTTCAGAAGCTCACTGTTGCGGTACGGTGTCACAACTGTTGACGCACCATTCAGTATAGTCAGATACAGATTCGTATCACTGTTGCACAGCCAGGAAAAAAATCGGCAGACAGCTTCTCTGTGTGAGGAAAAAGGATTCAGTCCCAGATTCCATCCTACACTGGCAGGTGCTTTTCCCGGAACCATACCGGAAGCGATCCGACCGGATACATTCTCTTTCACCCGCTGGTTTATTCCATGGGCAAACTCTGAATATGTGATCAGCATAGCTGTCCTGCCTGTACAGAAATCATCTACTGTCTGAGTGATAGATTTGTTCATATCTTTCTCCGGTATATAATCCAGCGTATGGAGAATACTCTCAAAAGCCATTCTGTTCTCCTTCGTATGAAAGGTTGGCCTATGATAATTATCCCACAGCTTTCCGCCGCAGGCCCAGAGCCTGATCAGGATCTCCGGTGCCAGTTCTTCATCGATCGCTCCCGCAAAAGAAGCTCCGTATTCTGTAGGTGACGCAGGATTCTCCTTCCTTGTAAAAAAGGCAGCCACATCATTAAATTCCTTCCATGTTCTCGGTGCCCGAAGTGATATCAGACTCCTTTTCTGGTATTCAGTCTGAAGCTCCCTGTTTTCAAACAGGTCTTTTCTGTAGAAAAGAAGCTGTGTTCCTCCGCTCACCGGGATTCCGAAATACCGTCCGTTCAACTGGCAGTTCCGGAAGCCTGACTGAAAAAACTGATCCTTTTTGAAGCTGTCACTTTCAATAAAGGAAGAAATATCTGCAAGACACATATTTTGAACCATATATTCCAGCCACGGAACATCATAGGTATAAAAGTCATAGGTCTGCGTCAGCGTAGCACAGGACTCTGAAATCATGGAAAGCAGCTGGTTCTGAGGTACACAATGAAACTCTACCTGAATCCCGGTTTCCGCTTCAAAATGTCCGGTAAGCAGCTGCAGTGCCTGGATAGTCGGATTGTCCACTGACAGAAAGCGGATTTTCTCTCTGCAGGATATCCGGAAGCTCTGTTTCTGCTGCTTTTCTTTTTCCGGCAGACTCACAAGCCGGATATCCTTTTCCGAAAAATCAATCTCCTGTATAATCTGCTCATACAGCCTTGGGTTATGGATATTCTGCAAAAGTATCCTGGCTGCCTGCTCCCCCAGAACAGTACTGTTTCTGGAGATTTTGATCACACCATCATTCTGATTGATGTTGATCCAGGATTCCTCGGAACAGCTGATCAGAACAATATCCTCCGGGGTTCGCAATCCGCAGTATTCCATGGCAGTCTGAATTCCATATGTGATCTCACGACTTGTTGACAGCAAAACCTCCGGCGGCTTCCTGGAAAAAATTTTCATAAAACTGCTGAATGCATCTTCTCTGGTAAAATTCGTCGCACATATCTTCTCCGGTGCCAAATCTTCTCCCAGTGTTTCCATGGCATCTCTGCATGCCCGGACATAATTCCGCTCAGAAGAAAACTCAAGAGGACCACAGACAATACTGATATCCCGGTATCCCTGTTCCAGAACCTGTTTTGTTATGCTGTAAAAGGTATCGTAATGACGAAATCCTACATAATTACAGAACACCGAATCCGGCTCACGTTCAACAAAAACCGCCGGAATCTGATAATCCATAATGTGGTTCTGAAAAAAAGCTGTATTACCGGGCTGTGTCGTCACGATAATAAGCCCTGCTGAATTCTGGGTAATAAATTCGTCGATCTTCGTACATTCAACATCTGCGGAATCATTGGAAAACGCAATATTAATGGAATATCCATGGGACTGAAGATAAGAAGATATTCCGTCAAAGAGCCCTGAGTAAAACTGGCTCCTCATTCCCGGAAGCAGCACGCTTACCATATTACTGGCTTTTTTTTTCAGATTTCTGGCAGAATAATTCGGAATATATTTCAGCTTCTCCACAGCGTCCATTATCTTTGTATAGGTTTCCGGACGGACTGCTTTCTTTCCGCTCAGTGCGCAGGAAACGGTTGCTATGGATACACCTGCTTCCCTTGCAACGTCTTTTAATGTTATCATTTTTATGTCCCTTCAAATGCTTCTGTTTCGTCGTTTTTCTCTCTGTTTTTATCTGTTTTTCATTATATGTCCTATGAGATCCGCTTCATTCAACATAGTAAAATTCGTAGTAAAACGTTTAGATTTTTATTCCGGCAATCGTATTGAAACACACACTTTTTTTTCACATAATGTAGTTATAAGTTGAAGCAAATGAAAAACTACAGGAGGTAAATATATATGAAAATGACACCCAGAGAACGTGTAATGGCGTCTGTCAATCATCAGAATCCTGATTCCCTTCCAATGGATCTGGGAAGCAACGTAAGTGCCGGAATCAGTGGTATGGCTTACGGAAAATTAAAAGAATATCTTGGAATCACAACAGGCCACAACCGTATTTACGATGTGGTACAGCAGGTAGCTCAGCCTGAGATCCAGGTTCTTGATATCATCGGAGCTGACGTCCTTGACGTTGGCCGTGTATTTAACACAGAAGACTCCAACTGGTACGATGTAACCTTATCAAACGGCGTTGCCGCACAGTGGCCGGGCTGGTTCAGGCCGAGACATAACAAAGATGGCTCTTATGAATATTTTGACTGCGAGGGCACACTCATTGCCAAGATGCCAAACGGCGGAATGTGTTTTGACCAGCAGTACTTCCCATATAAAGAAGATTACCCGAAAAACTACAATGATCTGGATAAAGAGATGGGAAAGGTTATCTGGAGTGCTATGGTTCACAGTCCATGGGATCATTCCAACGAAAAATATTTCTGGGAAACACTTCGTGAGAGATGTCTTGTACTGAAGAACAGCACAGACCGTGCCCTGATGATCACCTGCGGATGCAACTTCTTCGAATGGGGAACTTTCCTTCGCAGAATGGAAAATTATCTCATGGATATTTATGAGGAACCGGAGCAGGTTCTTGCACTTAATGACCAGCTTCTGGAACGCCACCTGAAAAACCTGGAAAACACATGTAAGTACCTTAACGGAATCGTAGATATCGTCCGTTTCGGTGATGACCTCGGAATGAACAACAACATGTTCATGTCCCTGGAAAAATACCGTACCTTATTCAAACCGTATCATACAAAGATTAATGAGTATGTACATAAACACAGCAGCATGAAGACATTCCTCCACTCCTGCGGTTCCATCTTCCCGGTCATCGGAGATCTGGCAGAAGCAGGCTTCGATATCCTTAATCCGGTTCAGACATCAGCAGCCAATATGGATCCTGCCAGACTGAAACAGGAATACGGCAAAGATATCACCTTCTGGGGCGGCGGATGCAACACCAGAAAAATTCTGAACATGGGAACTGAAAAAGAGGTTTACGACTACTGCAGACGCATGATCGATATCTTCTTCCAGGATGGCGGATTCGTATTCAACCAGGAGCACAACATCCTCGGTGATGTTCCTCCTCAGAATATCATGGCTATGTATAAAGCTGTTGAGGATGCCAGAAGATAAAGTACAGACAATATGTTTCTAAAACCCCAAAAGGGATGCCGCATGAACAGAATCTCTGAATTCTGTTCCATACGGTATCCCTGATGGCATAGGTTTATCATAAGCGGTTGGATTATTCAGTTATGCTCCGATCAGCTGATTTGCCAGTGTTGCAGCACTTGCAGCATCCTCGGAATATCCGTCTGCGCCGATCTCGTCTGCGAATTCCTGAGTGATCGGTGCTCCGCCGACCATAACCTTGATATTGCTTCTGAAATCAGATTTGTTCAGTGCATCTACAGCATCACGAAGTGCAGGCATTGTTGTTGTAAGAAGAGCGGAAAGAGCGATGATCTTTGTATCCGGGTTCTCTCTGTAGCACTCGATGATCTTGTCATTGGAAACGTCAACACCAAGGTCGATAACCTCGAAGCCTGCACTCTCGATCATCATGGCAACAAGGTTTTTACCGATATCATGAAGGTCTCCTGCTACTGTTGCAATGATAAGTTTACCCTTTACGCCTGTAGCTCCGGATGCAAGATGCGGTTTCAGAACCTCAACACCTTTTTTCATGGCTCTTGCTGCTACCAGCATCTCAGGTACAAAGATCTCATTATTTTTGAACTTCTCACCTACAACAGCCATGGCATCGATCATACCTTTATTTAAGATCTCCTGTGGATCGCAGCCTTCATCAAGAGCTTCCTGCACTGCTTTTCCTACCAGTTTCGCTTTACCGATTTCTACTAATTTTGCAACTTCTTCGATTTTTGACATTGTTCTACCTCCAAATATTATGTATATTCATTATTTGCTACGGACAGGCTGATAATTTTTCGCACTCATCTCAGCTTTTATCGTATTTTTTATGGGATTCGTTTGCAGAGTCCTCCGCAGGCTCTGCAAACCTGAAGGGATCCTGATTATTTTTTTACAGGTCCAATAAGACCCTCTCTGTATGCTCCGATGTACTCCATACAGTAGTCATCTTCTCCAAGAAGAGCTTCTGTTGCATAAATAAGGCCAAGCATGTCTCTGTTTGTCGGATCAAGGATTCCACTGTCCAGTCCGGCATTCATAGCCAGTACCATAAATCCAAGGTTGATCAGCTTACGAACCGGCAGGTTGAAAGAAATATTGCTGATCGCTGCTGTAATGTGAATGGACGGATACTGCTCACGAACAGAAGTGATAACCTCGATATTTGTCTCAATTCCGTTCTCAGATGTACAAAGCATCTCTACCAGCGGATCAATGTGGAGCCTTGATGGAGCGATTCCGTATTCTTTGGCTTTTGCCATGATCTTATCAAATACGCGAAGTCTGTCTGCTGCATTTTTCGGGATTCCGGTATCATCACTGAGAAGAGCGATAACTTCCCAGCCTTTATTTTCTTCCTGTGCCATAACAGGGAAAATCTTGTCGATCTTGTCGCCCTCGCCGGATACAGAATTGAAAAGTCCCGGACGTTTACAGAATTTATAAGCCTGGATCAGTACATCAGCACTTGGACTGTCCACAGAAATCGGAAGGTCTGTTACTTCCTGAATACAGTCGATCATCCATTTCAGTGTTTCAACTTCCTCTTCCTCCGGAACAGATGCACAGCAATCGATAAATGTTGCTCCGGCTTCTGCCTGTTTTCTTGCACGGTCTTTGATAAACTCCGCATCTCTTTTTGCAATAGCCTCTGCAACAGAAGGAATGGAACCGTTGATTTTTTCTCCAATAATAATCATATTTTTCTTCCTCCCTATTCGTAGATCTTGGTTGCTTCGTCAAACAGCGCCTTGATATTGCTTGGCGGAACATCCGGCTGTAATCCCTCATGGCTTGGTGATACGATAAGGCCTGTCGGGAAGTAGGTACGAAGCTCTTTAACCTTTGCAGCTACCTGCTCCGGTGTTCCGTTCGGAAGAAGATCCTGTGTATCAACACCGCCGCAGAAAGAAATCTTTCCGTCGAATTTATCTTTCAGGTTTGCAGGATCCATACCTGCTGCAAGTGCCTGGATCGGATGGATAACATCAACGCCAGCCTCAATGAGAAGCGGGATAGCTTCAACAATAGATCCGCAGGAATGATATACAACCTTTACGCCATAGCTGTGTGCCAGATCGATAAGTTTCTTTGCTCCGGGAATAACGAACTCGCTGATAAGAGCCGGGCTGATCATCAGGCCTCTCTGACTTCCTACATCATCACCGATGAGGATTGCCTGTACTTTACCTTTTGTTGCCTCAAGGAAAATCTTAAGGGCTTTCAGATAAAAATCTACAATATGATCATCTACATAATGTACCATCTCAGGCTCTGCAACCATGTTCATAAGGCATGTCTGCATTCCGAATGCAGCACAGGTATCCTGGAAGTGGCAGGCCCAGAGCATACCCATAACTACTTTATCATCCGGTGCCTCATCAACAAGACGGCGGCACTCTTCCGGATCGATATAAAGCTCCGGATCCGGCCATGGGAAATTCACTGCCTCCACATCTTCAAGATCCTCACACTGTGCAAAGCATCCGTCTGCTGTCAGTGTTCTGTGCTCTGTATCTACGTTGCTTCCGTTCATATACCAGTCAAATGCCGCGAAAATTGCGGAGCATGTCGGGGATTTATACGGGATCTCTACTGCGTAGAAATCATCTCCGCATACTTTTTTCAGTTCTTTGATATTGTCTACATGGTAGTAATCGCAAAGTGCAGGAACTGCCTCCGGTGTCGGATCACCAAGCCAGCAGGCCGGTCTGTCTACCGGTTTTCTTTCTACAGTTGCGATAAATCTTTCTCTACTGTTCATGTTTCTTTTCCTCCATATCTATTGCTTTTGCTTATTAGTTAAGGTGATAAATTTCTTCCATATCTGACCAGAATTCGCCCTCTGCTCTGTCAGGAAGGGGTGACATCAGCGGTTTTACAACATCCCACCATCTTTGTGTTGCCGGATCTGCTGCCATCTTTGCCATATCTGCATCAAAATCTTCGCCTTCGTACTCAAAATATGTAAAAAGATATTCTCCTCTGCTGTAGATAGAATAATTTTTCAGGCCGCATTCTTTGATCATTTCATTTACGCCCGGCATTGGATTTGCATGCCATTTTTTATATTCGGCAAGCTTTTCCGGTTTTACCTTGATCATCTGACCAAATCTTTTTTTCATACTTTCACCCTTTCCCTGCTGCTTCCAGTTTACAGTTCTTACATTCCGTTCTTTATGAAAATCATTATAAAAAAAGCCGGTAAAAATATAAATTCAATATTTTCATCGGTTTAGTCCTTTTTTTCATGTAAAAAATCTGAACATGTAAAAAATACACCTATAGCAATTCCAGAAATTAATACATTAAAAAGAAGTTGAACAGAGCATGATGCAACAATCTCCGGAAGTGCTGTAATCTGATTAATGTAACTATTGAATAAAAACAGGAATGTATTATACTGAAATCATACTCAGACAATGGGAAAATCAAAGAATTTACAGGGAGGTTTTTTATCATGGAATACAGACGTTTCGGAAACACGATCTATCTTCGTCTTGATCCGAAGGAAGAGATCCTAGAGGAGATCGGCAAGGTTGCAAAAAAAGAGAATATCCGCCTTGCACAGGTCACAGGCCTTGGCGCCATCAATGATTTCACTGCAGGCGTATACAACACAGTGACAAAGGAATACCACTCTATTCAGTTCCAGGGAGCGTTTGAAATCGTATCACTTACCGGTACCGTTACCCGCAAAGACGGTGACGTTTATCTTCATCTCCATATCGCAGCCGGTGACGAGGAAGGCCATGTACACGGCGGTCATCTGAACCGTGCCATCATCAGCGCTACTGCCGAGATCCAGATCCAGGTGATCGACGGAGAGATCGGCCGTGAGTTCAGTCAGGAGATCGGTCTGAATCTGTTTAAATTCTGATTTTGCCAGAGGGATTCCGGACACAGTCTACTGCTTTACAGTTTAAAAATTTCATCACACATAAAAAGGGTGAAACTACACAGCATAATGCTGTCAGCTCACCCTTTTCTTTAGCTTCAATATTGCCCTCTTCCGCAATATCTGCAATGCTGTCACTGCTGTCGCCAAACTCTTCCGCACTCTCTGTCACGGTTCCGGCTTCCGCCAGCGGCATTTCCTCCTGTGCATAGGCCGTCACGGTTCCCGCTGACAGAGATGTGACTGTCACGGACGCCGCAAGCAACCAGGCCATGATGGTACTCGTCTTTTTTCGCATACCTGTTCCTCCCTTTTCCTCTAATTCACTTTACAGTTTTCTGTAAAGCTGATATCACTGTAAATTTGCCTGATATTTTCTGTTCTGTCAACAAAGTGGATTTTAACAAAATCTGGTCAAACAGCTATTCGCAATTGAAGCAGAGGACTTCCCTGATTCACCGACATTTACATTGACAAATTCCCCTGTTATGATATACTTTGATGATAAAACTATTTTATACTAAAATTATTTAACGAAAGCAAATGAATGTGAGGATCTGATCATTATGAAGAATTTTAAAATCGGTGATAAACTTACGAAATTTCCCCTGATCCAGGGTGGAATGGGCGTTGGTATCAGCCTTGGCCGTCTGGCAGGCACCGTTGCAAAGGAAGGTGGGATCGGAATCATTTCCACCGCTCAGATCGGCTACCGGGAAAAGGATTTCGACCGGAATACCGAAGAAGCCAACCAGCGGGCTATCCTGTCCGAGATGAAAAAAGCACGCAGGATTTCTCCTGACGGTATCATCGGCTACAACATCATGGTTGCACTGAAGGAGTACGCATCTCATGTAAAAGCCGCTGTCCATGCCGGCGCTGACCTGATCATCTCCGGTGCAGGACTTCCTACAGAGCTCCCTGCTCTTGTCAGCGGAAGCAAAACAAAGATTGCCCCCATCGTCTCAACGGACAAATCTGCAAAGGTTATCCTGAAATACTGGGAAAGAAAGTACAAGCGCACTGCAGACCTTGTGGTGATCGAAGGTCCCCAGGCAGGCGGTCATCTGGGCTTCCACAAGGAAGAGCTGGATTCCTATACACCGGAAGCCTACGACAATGAGATCCGAAAGATCGTCCAGACTGTAAAAAGCTATGCCGCAAAATTCGGCACGGAAATCCCTGTAGTAGCTGCCGGCGGCATCGCCACGCACGAGGATGTAAAGCATGTCCTTGATCTTGGTGTGGACGGCGTTCAGGTCGCCACCCGTTTTATCCCAACGGAAGAATGTGACGCAGACATCCGGCTGAAAGAATCCCTGATCCACGCCGCAAAGGACGACATTGCCATTGTAAAAAGTCCGGTAGGTATGCCGGGACGTGCCATCATGAATCCCTTCATGCAGCATGTCATGGCCGGAGAAAAAATCCCGCACAGCCCCTGCCACCGCTGCCTGGTCAAATGCTCACCTGGCGAGATTCCCTACTGTATCACAGATAAGCTGATCGCCGCTGTAAAAGGAGACGTGGAAAATGGCCTGCTGTTCTGCGGAGCAAAGGCCTATATGGCAGATAAGATCGAAACCGTGCACGATGTGATCGCTGATCTGTTTGACACAGAATCGGAGTGCATCCGGCTGTCATAAAGATAAACCTGCGCCGCTAGGCGCACCTAAACAAAAAGCCCCTGCTTTCATTGCTTTTCGCAGTGAAAACAGGGACTTTTAGTTTTTCTACCGGTTATCGATCTTTTCCGGGTACATGTCATGCTCTGTCAGACGTTTCCAGGCAATCTCCTCCCATCTGGTTCCGGCTTTTCCGTAATTGCAGTATGGATCAATGGAAATGCCGCCTCTCGGCGTAAATTTTCCCCAGACCTCAATGTATTTCGGATCCATGAGACGGATCAGATCCTTCATAATGATGTTCACGCAATCCTCATGAAAATCTCCGTGATTGCGGAAGCTGAAAAGATACAGCTTCAGAGATTTGCTCTCCACCATTTTTTCACCGGGTACGTAGGATATCGTGATCGTCGCGAAATCCGGCTGTCCGGTAATGGGACAAAGGCTTGTAAATTCCGGGCAGTTAAATTTTACAAAGTAATCGTTGTCCGGGTGCTTGTTCAAAAATGTTTCCAGTACCTCCGGAGCATAATTGTCCGGATATTTTACTTTCTGATTTCCGAGAAGGGTGATCCCTTCTTTTTCCAGGTTTTCTCTGCTCATATTTTTTTCCTTTCTATGGTCAAACGGATATTTATGATCCGATCTATCTGTCAAGTGCCGGATCCTTCACTCCATTGAGCCGGAATGCCTCTGCTCTGTCAATACAGGTTCCACACACACCGCAGGGCTTTTCGCCGCCTTCGTAACAGCTCCAGGTCAGTTCATAAGGAACATTCAGCTCCAGGCCGGTTTTTACGACCTCTGCCTTTGTGCAGCTGACAAAAGGCGCCTCAACCTTCAGCTGGCCGCCGCTTCCCTGATAGATCGCCTCGTTGATCGCATTGTGAAACGCACTGCTGCAGTCCGGATATGCATTTCCGGCTGCATCATCCGCATGTGCTCCGTAATAGATCACACTGCAGTTTTTTGACAACGCAATACTTGCTGCCGAGGAAAGAAATAATCCGTTCCGGAACGGCACATAGGTTGAAACCGGTGAGCCATCGGTTTCCTTCAGCTGCTCTGCATAGCTTTCGTGCGGGATCTCTCTGTCTGAATGCTTCAGCAGCGAGCAGTCACTGTACCGGAAGATCGGCTCCAGATCCAGATAAAAATGTTCCACTCCGTAATATTCTGCTGTTTTTCTGGCAGCCTCGATTTCTTTTGTGTGCTTCTGTCCGTAAGCTACTGTTAATGCAATTACATTCTCTTTTCCATATTTGTTTACGGCAAGCCCCAGGCAGGTGGTGGAATCCACACCGCCGCTTGCAAGTACAAGTGCTTTCATAGCGTTCTCCTTTTCTGCGGTATTTCTTGTTATATTGTGATATGTTTTCCTGTCATACTCCCCGTTTCTGCGGGTCCCAGATCACCTTATGAAGCTGGATCTGAAGCTTTACATCGTTGAGCTTTTTTTCCATAAGGAAATCCACGATCTCCACCGGCTGGATCCTGCCGAAAACAGGGCTGAAATAAACTGCCGTTTTTCCGACCAGCCTGTACTTTTCCAGGATTTCCAGAGCTTTTTCCATATCTCTGCGGCTGCTGACCACGAATTTCAGCGTATCCTCACTGCCCAGAAGCTCCAGATTGGAAAGGAGCATCTCTTTTTCCATGCCGCTGTCCGGTGCTTTATAATCCATGGTAAAGGACGGACGTTTTTTTAATATATGATAAGGCTTCAGATCTACGCTTCCATTGGTCTCAATCTCCACCCGCCGGAATGGATCCTCCAGGATTGCCTCGATCAGCTCCTCCATGCCTTTCCGTAAAAGTGGTTCCCCGCCTGTAAGTGTCACATTTTTTACGCCTGTTTCACGGATCCAGGAAAGGATCTCTTCTTCTGTCAGCCTTTCACTCTCACATCCCGGCTCATTTGCCCAGCTGGTATCACAATAGCTGCACTGAAGATTGCAGCCCTTAAACCGGATAAAAGCGGCAAGCTCTCCTGCCCGTCTGCCCTCTCCGTTGATGCTGACAAATTTCTCTACAACCTGATAGGTACTCATAGCCATACCGCCTCCGTTTCTTCTTCCGTTTCCCGGTAAGCTGCACAGTTATTTGGTGTTTCGTAAACAACAGCTCTTTTTACAGGATAGCCCTTTTCTTCCATTTTCCTGAAAAAATATTCTGAAAAATTCTCTGCTGTAGGGCGAAAGGGAACCTTCACCAGATGAAAGCCTTCCTCATCCAGTGCTTCCAGCGTTTTCGGACGTAATGTATTTTCTTCATAGATCAGCGTGTGATCCATGGAATCTGCCAGCTCCCGAAGATCCTTTTTCAGATCTCCGAAGTCTACCAGCATCCCTCGCCCCTGACCGTTTTTCTCCAGCTTCCGGCTTTCGATCTCAATCTCCACATGCCAGCGATGACCATGGATGTTGGAACATTTGCCGGTGTAACCGGACAGAAAGTGTGCCGAATCGAAATCTGCTTCTGTTTTTAACTGATACATAAATTTTTCCTCCTTCTGGATCTGTCACACCACCCGAATATTTCCATAAATAAAAAAAACCGGGATTCCCGGCCTTGATCCAGTTAAAGTAAAAAAAGGGCAGACCCGCCACGAGTCTGCCCTGATTCTCACATCTTCTTCAGCCCTGGTTTTATTTATAGACAGGATGGTACAAACGAACTGTCTTATATTAATTTGTATGGTATTTCCGGAGATACTGCATCAAACGATAAATCGAACCAGATCATCCGCGTTCGCTGCTCACTCATGAGCGCAGTCGCTCCGCAACGATCTATGGGAACTTTCAACTCCGGAATTACGGTAAATTTTCTGCAGAATTATCTTCTTCCGCAGCACTTCTTATATTTCTTACCGCTTCCGCACGGACACGGATCGTTCGGGTAGATTTTTCTTGCAGATGCCGGCTGCATCGGCATTGCTGTCGGCACAAAGCTGTTCGGCATTGCAGTGTGCGGCTTGCCTGTGGCAAACGGCCATACTGCTCCTGAGATCTCATTCGGTGTGTAACCGCGGAATTCCAGCATTCTTGTGTTATTGTTTGCCTCCATGATCAGCTTTGTAAATTTCTCAAGCTGCTCATCGTTAAACTGGATCCCCTTCTGGTTCAGGTTTTCCATGATCGCTGACATTCTGCCATCCATGGAGCATTCTTTGTAAATAAAGAACAGTACCTGATCCTTCACTGCATCGGAAACCTTCATCTCATCCAGCAGGAATCTGCCCAGTCTCTGGTAAGAAGCAGATTTTGTCGGATACCCGTTTTCGGAATAATCCAGGATCTCATCTACAGACGGAATATAGAATTTCCGTCCACCCTGACGTCTCTCGATATCCTTGTAGATGTTATTGACCAGTGCGGATTTCAGGATCAGCTGATCCCCCGCAAGCTCACAGATACAGGCCTTCTCCGGAATGGTATGATACAGCTCGATGAAGCTGTCATATCCGATGTCAAAGCCTTTTCTCTGCTTAAACATCTCATATACGGTCTTTGCCGGTGCAGATACATACAGATAGCTTACCATAATAAGGCAATCCTTCAGCCAGTTTACCTGGCTGCGAAGTGTCCGGAATTCCGGTGTATTGATCTGGTCGTAAACAGCTGCAACCTCTGCCGGAACTTCTGCGTAATCATCACTGTAGGAAACAAGGTAGCCCATATCGTTCAGCCACTCTAATGTATTCCACTCATCCTCTGCAACATGGAAGCATTTTCTCTGAATAGCCGCCTCAAAAGCC
This sequence comes from Blautia sp. aa_0143, assembly GCF_004167315.1. Classification (NCBI taxonomy): domain Bacteria; kingdom Bacillati; phylum Bacillota; class Clostridia; order Lachnospirales; family Lachnospiraceae; genus Blautia; species Blautia sp. aa_0143. The sequence goes on along the minus strand of NZ_RCXU01000015.1, from coordinate 71,796 downwards.
AGTACTTCCTGATCGTCTGCTACGAGGAAGCTTGCTTTCATAACCTCCGGTTTAAGAACCTCTGCGGCAACCTTTGCGGCGATCTCTTCCTGCTCCATTCCCCTGCAGTGAAGTCCAAGCTCACCTGCAATGCTGAGAAGGTCTTCTTTACGATAGGACATGAGGAAATCTTTTACTGTAGGATTTCTTCTGCTGCCTGTGGCTGCCTCATCTGCTTTTGCAGCTCTGGCTGCTGCCTCTACTGCTGCTACTGTTGCAGCAATGTCTTCCGATGCTTTGGCTGTTTCCGCCTCTGTCTCAACTGCTGCAGTGCATCCCAGCTCCGGTGCCTCTGTCCAGTACGGATCATCCTCACCCTTTACTTCTTTTACAATAGAAGGAGCTTCTGCTGTTCCCTCGTCTTTCTTCTCAATATCAACTCTGTATTCCGGAGCTTCCTTATCCGCGCCATACTGACGGAAGGTAAACCATTTCTCGGAATCCATAAGCTCTGCAGTCTCTGTCTCGCCTGCATTTAATAATGTGAAATTATTCTTCGCTTCTCCGTCACCGTTCTCACGGATCTGTACTTTTTTCTGAAAAAATTCAATCTCATATAGGCTGCCTGCCGGATACTGAACCAGTTTTTCAAGCATGGCTGCCATATTTGCAAATGTAACGTCAGCCGCAACAGTACAACGTCTCCATACCGGCGGTTTCGTTCCTTTTCTTGTGATTTTTAACTGATAAAACATTCCTGTGTTCCTCTCCTGTAAATATATGCCGGATCAGGAGATACGAATAACTCCTGATCCGGCGTAAGCAACTTCCCCTATGTTATACAAAAATAGAGAAATTGTCAATATTTGAGAGGCTTCTACAACACAATATCATATTTCTCAACCTGGATCACAGCATTTCCGTCACTGTGAAACAGGATCTCATCTGCTTCCACTGGTGTTGGGATCACGGTAGTCGCAGTTTTGCTTCCATCATTGATAAAAAGCTCTATGGAGCTTCGATCCAGGATAAAACGCAGCTTCAGATTCTGTCTGTCATCTGTGATCTGGAGCTTTCTTGTACATATAACATCACGCTGCATCCCGCTCCAGGTTCTGTCGATTTCCAGTATCTGTCTTTTTCGATCATAGGTAAAGACCGTTGTATATTCTTCATTGCGTGCAAGCTCGATCCGGAACTCATTGTACACATCCAATGCTTCCTGATTTGGATTTCCGGAGTTCCTGCTTCCATCCATGATGCCATCTGCGTTCTGCAGTTCCACAGTCAGATCGATCATTCGGCCACGGACGCCTTCAAGGCTTAAGCTCTCACCCACTTTTACATTCTCATAACAGCAACGGTTTTTCCGATAATTCTCAATTTCTCGGACCGGCTTCTGCCAGATCTTTCCGTCACGATATTCCAGCTCTCTCGGAAGAGTCATCATTCCCTGCCATCTCTGCTTTTCCTTGATCACACAGCTATCCCAGGATTTCATCCAAGCAATCATCACTCTTCTTCCATCTGGAAGAAGGGTTGTCTGCGGCGCATAAAAATCAAGTCCGTAGTCCAGACTTACCGGTGCGTCTTTTTCAAATGTATGTTTTTCGCTGTCATAATCTCCCGTAAAATATAGGGAATTATGTCCATTATGAAACTCATACCCTTTTGCCCGCATATGCTGCGGAGAACAGATCAGCACATGTTTATCCCCGAGCGGAAAGAAATCGGGGCATTCCCACATAACACCGATTTCTCCTGTGGAGTTCTCCGCAAGAATTGTTTCAAATTTCCATTCTTTCAGATCTTTACTGGAAAACAGAACTACCTGTCCAGGAATTTCTTCGCTGCGGCATCCTACGAGCATATGGTATGTTCCGTTATCTTCCCATACCTTCGGATCACGGAAATCAACTCTGCTGCATTTCTCCGGAAGCATATCCCCGGTGACTACCGGATTTTTCTCTGCCTTTACATAATCTTTTCCGTCACCCCAGGCAAGGCACTGATTCTGCCGGACTTCTTCTTTTCCATCAGGCAGCTTTTCTGTTGTAACTCCTGTGTAGATCAAAGCCTGTTTTCCATCCGCTTCAATAGCACTTCCGGAAAAGCATCCCTCTCGATCATATTCCTGATCCGGTGCAAGTGCTGCAGGAAGCTGCTCCCATCTGATCATATCCTCTGTCACACTGTGGCCCCAGTGCATAGGGCCCCAGTCACGGCTGTAAGGATGATACTGGTAAAAAAGATGTACCTTTCCTTTAAAAACAGAAAATCCATTGGGATCATTGATCCAGCCAACCGGTGCAGATACATGAAAGGCCGGTTTCTCTTCCTGCGGGATATTTTTTGCTTCCTCTATTTCATAAAGACGTGCTTTTTCAAGTTTTTCACTCATACTCTGCTCTCTCTTTCTTTTTTATGTTTCTGACCGGTATCTTTTTCTGTTTTTATTTCTCTGTCTCACTAAGAGACTTCTGATACTGGTCAAAATATTTCTGTTTGATCGCCAGATAATCAGACAGTCCATACTGCTCCATCTTTTTCAGATAGGAATCCCATTCTTTATCGATGCCGCCATTCAGGATCCAGTCTGCTTTTTTCTGTTCCGCATACTTCTTGATATCCGTGTCGTACTGAGATACCTTATTGGTATCATCAATACTCATAAATACATTCGGATACACATATTTACTGTTCATATCCTTAAGATATGTTTCGTGCATATTGTCGAGACGCCATTTTGCATCTGCCGGCTCTGTTACATATACATCGTAATACTCGTTAAGTATTGCCAACGGTCCATTTACAGACTGTGCTTCACGAACCTCTACCGGAGATGCATCTCCCAGATCCATATGTTTCAGCATCTGACCACCTTCTGCATTCTCGGACATCTCAAAGATATTAAATGAATCTTTTTCCCCGTAAGTACCCCAGTTATTCTGCGGAGACTGGATCGGTGCATACATCTGATCGATCCATGCTGCTGCCAGTGCCGTATTCCGACAGCTTGTAGTCAGAACGCAGCGTCCTCTGTCAAAGCCACTGGTTTCACTGTTATTCTGTCTTGTGATATTTACAAGACCATCCGGACCGGCCAGCGCCGGGAGCATTACATAATCTTCATTGTTATCAATATTTGCAATATCCCAGGTGAAACACAGACCATATCTGTGGTTCTTACCTTTTGCAACATAAGTTGACCATTCCTGGGTAAAAGCCTCCGGATCCACCAGCTTTTCTTCTACCAGCTGATGGAGCCACTGAATACCTTCTTTATAGCCTTCCTGTACAGTTGTATAAATAACGGTTCCATCATCTTTCACTGCAAAATGATCACCGGTGTCACCATATCCTTCTCCGAATCCGTTGATGAGAATTGCAGGATCCTGATCACCATTATTGATGATAAAGGACATCGGGATCACACCACCCTCAATATCAAATTCTTGTTCCAGTTTATCTGCATTGTCTCGGAAAGCGATCAGAACCTGTTCCAATTCCTCTGTTGTATTCGGAACGTCCAGCTTCAGATAATCCAGCCATTTTTTATTAATGTAGGGGATATCTCCAATTGCCTGAATGGCTTCTTTCCCCGCACCAAGCTGCTCGATCCATGGGAAAGAATAAATATGTCCGTCCGGTGCTGTACACATTGTTCTGTATTCCGGGTATTTTTCCAATACAGCCTTAAGATTCGGCATGTATTTATCAATAAGATTTTCTACCGGAATAATGATTCCCTGTTTGGCATAGCGAAGAAGATCATAATCACTCATACCTGCGTTAAAAAGTCCATCCGGAAGATTTCCGAACTGTGCCAGTGCCAGATTTTTTTTGTCATTAAACTGATCCGATACAAAACAGGTCCAGTCAATGTGGACATTGGTCTGCTTTTCCAGTCTTTCAAAAATCGTTCTTTCATTAGGTTCCTGTGTAGATGTTGCAGGTGCACTGGTAATAAAAGACAGCTCTGCTTTTTCTTTCAGAGGAAATGACACATCTTCCACCGGGATATCCGGATCTATTTCTGCTTTCATGTGTTCTTTTCCATTTCCACATCCGGCACTGCATACCATTATAATTGCAGAAAGCCCGATTGCCAATAATGCCTTCATTCTTTTTTTCATCATTATCAACCTCCTGTCATCAGCCTTTTACAGAACCAACCATAATGCCCTGGTCAAAATATTTCTGGAAGAATGGATACATGATCAGAAGCGGTAAACTTGATACAATGATCGTAGCATATTTCAGAAGTTCCGCTACCTTTGCCATCTGTGCAGTACTCTGGATATCTGCGATCATTCCGGGCTGCGGTGTATTCTGTACAAGGATGGAACGAAGTACCAGCTGCAATGGCTGCAGTTTCGCATCATTCAAATAAATCATAGCGTCAAAATAACTGTTCCACATTCCTACAAAGGACCACAGTGCAAGCACTGCGATGATCGGTTTGCATACCGGCATCATAATCTTGAAAAAATGCTCGATTTCCGTGGCACCGTCAATGGCAGATGCCTCTCTGAGTTCCTTGGGGATAGACTGATAATAGGTTCTGGCAAGGATCATGTTCCAGACATTAAACGCACCCGGAAGCAGGATTGCCCAGATTGTATTTACCAGATGCAGCTGATTGATCAGGATAAAAGTCGGGATCATTCCTCCACCGAAAAACATGGTAATGAGAAAAATAACATTGAAGAAATTTCTTCCCACAAATTCTTTCTTGGACATTGGATATGCTGCCAGCAGAGTTACCAGAACTGAAATAATGGTAAACACCAGGGAATAAAAAAATGAGTTTGCAAAGCCTCTCCAGATCATATTATTTTCAAGAACTCTGCGGTACGCATCGATCGTCCACTTCCGCACATCAAAGCTGATTCCCTGGCTGTTCAGCACATTCGGATCCATAAAAGATGCGATCACAACATATAAAAGCGGAACCAGAATGGAGATTACAAATACACCCAGAAGCACGTATCCGATTCCTAAAATAGCCTTGTCAGATGCCGAATATTTCTTTTTCTCTACTTTTGCCATAACAGCACCTCCTATAATCCTTCTCCGTCATTCAGTTTCTTGACTACCCAGTTTACAAAGATCAAAAGAATTACATTGATCACTGAATTAAACAGCCCCACTGCTGTAGAATATCCATAGTCTCCATTCAGAAGACCGATTCTGTATACATAAGTAGAAAGAATCTCAGATGCAGGAAGGTTCATATCTGTCTGCAGTGCATATGCTTTTTCAAAACCAATGCTCATAATATTTCCGGCCTGAAGAATAAACTGGATCACAATGATATTTTTAATAGCCGGAAGCTGTACATACCAGATCTGCTGCAGGATATTCGCTCCATCCACCACTGCTGCCTCTTCCAGATCCTTACTTGCATTGGCAAGTGCTGCTGTATACATAATGGACGCCCATCCGGCTGTCTGCCAGATTCCGCTGGCTATGTAAATCGTACGGAACGCCGACGGCATGGTCATCCAGTTGGCATCAGAACCGATCAGTTTATTCAGCGGACCTACTGGTGAAAGAAACATACGAACCATACCGCAAAGTACGATAACTGAAATAAAATTCGGTGCATAGATCAGAAGCTGGATCTTTTTCTTGATCCCGGCTCTCCGGATCTGATTCAGAAGAAGTGCCAGAATGATCGGAATCGGAAATCCCCACAGCAGTCCGTAAATACTCAGTTTCAGAGTATTCACAAGATAATTCATAAAGTCCGGTGATGCCAGAAATCTCCGGAAGTATTCCAGTCCTACCCATTTGCTTCCAAATACACCATCAATAACATTGTAGTCCTCAAAAGCGATCAGTACACCACCCATGGGCACGTATTTGAAGATGATCGTCAGAAGAAGTGCTGGCAACAGAAAAAACACATACAGCTGCCAGTTCTTTTTCACATACTGAAGCTTTTCTGCAGCAGTTCTTTTTCCTGCCGGAACAGCTTTCGCAGAACCTTTTTTCATTCTCTTTTCCTCCCTTTTTTGTTCTTTCGTTCTTGTTTAGTAACCGGTAAAGTAACCGGTTACTTTATAATTTGATACTACTATATGACATAGCTTCTGTCAACCTTTTTTGTTAATTTATTCAAGAAAAGTTACCGGTAACTTAACTGGTTATTTTTTTATTGCTATTTAACGTCTGTATTGTTATACTTAATTACATCAATCCAATTATCCTGTACGGTCTGCAGATTTCTCTTATATGATCACATCTGCATTCCGTATCATAACTTTCTGCTGTTAAAAGGAGACTATTTTTTTATGGCTAAAAAACAGGTAACATTTGCCGATATTGCAGAATACACTGGTTTTTCCAAGACTACGATCTCCAGATATTTCAATCATCCGGATTCTCTGACCCTGGAAAATCAGGAAAAGATCGCAAAAGCCCTTGATGAGCTCGGCTACAGAAAAAACAAGCTTGCCAGGGTTCTTGCCAATGGAAAAAGCGAATTTGTAGGGATCATTGTCCCGAACCTTTATCTTCATTATTATTCCGAAATGCTGACACAGCTTCTTCGAAGTTACTCCGATTATCATTACAAATTTCTGGTTTTTGTCAGTGATGGCGGCCCGGAGAAAGAAATGCAGTATCTGGACGAGCTGATGGCTTATAAGATTGAAGGACTTATTGTTCTCAGCCATACTCTTTCCTCTGAAAAACTGGCTTCCTATAATATTCCTGTGATCGCCATTGAACGTGAAGCAGAACATATATGCAGCGTTACAACAGACAATTACATGGGCAGCATGCAGGCTACTTCTCTGCTGATACGTAATCAGTGTGATGTACTGATCCACATCAATGTCCATGTACCTGAGAATATTCCGGCTTATGACCGTATCCGTGCCTTTGAGGAAACATGCCGGGAATATCATGTTCCTTATGAACTGAACCTTAATGTTTCCGGTGATTCCTATCAGGAGCTTTTTGAACAGATGCGTGTGATCTTTCAGGATATTGACAGTAAATATTCCGGTCAGAAAAAAGGCATATTTTTATCCAATGATACTTACGCAAATATATTTCTCAATCTGATCTTCCAGAAATACAACTGTCTGCCGGATGAATATCAGATCATTGGATTCGATAATTCACCCATTGCTGCGGAGTCCATCATTCCGATCACTACTGTTGGACAGCAGATTGATGTGATCGCACAGACTACCATGGAACTGCTTGTGGAACAGATGAACGAAATGAAGAAAAGAAAACCGGCACCGCTTCAAAAACCGATCCACAAAAAGATCACTCCTGTTCTGATACGACGGCAGACAACAGGAGACTGAAAATACTTACAACATTTTTCCATATTCCATAACAACCCGTATATTCATGTACCGGAAACTTCATGCTATAATTCTGTGGAAAAATGTCAGATAACCATTACCGCCGGGAAATATTTGACAGGTTTCCCGACATCTATAAATATCTATTCAGGGAGGAAATCATGAAAAAAGATCAGGAAATTTTTCAGGAACGTTTAAACCATCATCACGACGAGCTTCGATGGCTGTACACAGAGCTTTATCACAATGACGATATGTTTGCAGAGCTCTGCGACCAGATGTACCAGTATTTTACAGCACGCCGCCGCGCGCTCAAAAACCGCGACCTGGAAAGAGAAAAAAATCCGGACTGGTTCCGCCAGAAGGATATGCTTGGCATGATGCTCTATATTGACAATTTTGCCGGCAACATCAAGGGAGTTTCTGCCAAGCTTCCATATCTTAAGGAATGCAACGTGAACTGCCTGCATCTGATGCCGTTTCTGGACACTCCGAAGGGCCGTTCCGACGGTGGTTACGCAGTAGCCGACTTCCGCAAAGTCCGCCCGGACCTTGGTACTATGAAGGACCTGGCTGCCCTTGCAGATAAATGCCACAAAAACGGAATGAACCTGTGTATGGATTTTGTTATGAACCACACCTCCGAGGATCATGAGTGGGCCAAAAAAGCACGCCAGGGTGACGGCGAATATATGAGCCGCTACTTCTTCTACAACAACCGTGAGATCCCGGACGAGTACGAAAAGACCGTACCACAGGTATTCCCGACCACTGCTCCGGGGAACTTTACCTGGCTTCCGGATATCGGTCACTATGTCATGACTACCTTTTATCCGTACCAGTGGGATCTGAACTACGGCAATCCCCGTGTTTTCAATGAGATGATGTACAACTTCCTCTTCCTTGCAAACCAAGGAATGGACGTGATCCGTATCGATGCGGTTCCGTATATCTGGAAGGAACTGGGAACTCCTTGCCGTAACTTGAAGCAGGTGCATACGATCGTTCGTATGATGCGTATGATCGCCGAGATCGTCTGCCCAAGTGTCGTACTTCTGGGTGAGGTCGTTATGGAGCCGGAGAAGGTTGTTCCCTATTTCGGAACCGTAGAGAAGCCGGAATGCCATATGCTTTACAATGTAACAACCATGGCTACAACCTGGAACAGCATTGCCACTCGTGATATCCGCCTTCTGAAAAAACAGATGGATATTGTAAACAGCCTTCCGAAGCAGTACACCTTCCTGAATTATCTCCGCTGCCATGACGATATCGGCTGGGGACTTGATTTCGCCACCCTGAAAGAATGGGACATGGATGAGCCATCCCATAAGCGTTACCTGAATGATTTCTTTACAGGAAAGCATCCGGGAAGCGACAGCCGCGGAGAGCTCTATAATGATGACCCGGTAACTCAGGATGCCCGTTTCTGCGGAACTACTGCTTCCATGTGCGGGATCGAGGCTGCTCTTTTTGAAAAAGATGACGAGAAGCTGAAAAGGGGTATCCGCGAGGATCTGATGCTTCACGCATATATGCTTACCCAGTCCGGGATCCCGATGCTTTACAGCTCCGATGAAATCGGACGTCTCAATGATTATTCCTATAAAGAGGATCCGGATAAGGCTGCAGATTCCCGCTATATCCACCGTGGTGCTTTCCAGTGGGAGCTTGCCGGAAAAAGAAACTCCAAATCCTCCGTTGAGGGACAGATCTTCCAGACTCTTAGCCGCATGGAGCAGATCCGCAGCCAGGAATCTGTTTTTGATAAGGACTGTGATGTATATACATACGATGTTCATGATGACAGCATTCTCTGCATCCTCCGCCAGAAAGGAAACGAACGTTTCATCGGAATCTTCAATTTCAGTGACAGTGAAAAAACTGCCTGGATGCAGGAGGAAGGAACCTTCCGCGATCTGATCACTGACCAGACACTGGAGCTTAAGGACGTGGAGCTTCCGGCTTATGGATTTATGTGGTGTAAGAGGATATAATGATCCTGTGGCAGTTTCTAGGATCATGAGATCACTGTACTTACCTTTAATTTGTTGTTCATGTAAATAAAAAAGACGTGGCCTTACGGATCGATATATTTCGTTCATTAACAACTCAGTAAATGAACGAAATATATCGATCCGGATCCACGTCTTTTTATTATGTTATATCTTTATTTTTTATAAGCTGTTCTGGTATTCAGAAATTACTTGCAGAGCTCCTCTGCCATTGCATCGATCTCTGCTGCATTCTCATCACTGAGGGAAGACATGATCTTTACATTGTTCTCAAGCCATGTGATATTTTTACTCTTCTCGAACATTCCTTTCATGACTTTAGCTGCAGTCGGTGCCCAGCTTCCGTTCTCAATGAGGCCGATGGTGCGGTTCTGGTAATTACGCTCTGTCAGGTTCTCGATGAATGTACGCATAAACGGGAATGCTTCTCCGTTGTATGTAATGCTGGCCAGTACCAGCTTGCCGTAGCGGAAAGCATCCTCCACTGCCTCTGCCATGTCTTCTCTTGCAAGATCGCAGACAACAACCTTCGGGCAGCCCTTTTCCTCCAGCTTCTGTGCAAGAAGCTCTGCTGCTTTCTTTGTATGTCCGTATACAGATGTGTAGGCGATCATTACTCCTTCACTCTCTACTTTATAAGAAGACCAGATATCATATTTCTCCAGATAATGTCCAAGATTTTCGGTAAGGATCGGTCCGTGAAGCGGGCAGATGGTCTGGATATCAAGAGTTGCTGCTGCCTTGAGAAGCTTCTGTACCTGCGGACCGTATTTTCCGACGATTCCGATATAGTAGCGACGTGCTTCGCAGTCCCAGTCCTCTTCTACATCAAGAGCTCCGAATTTGCCAAAGCCGTCTGCGGAAAACAGAACTTTGTCTGTGCTGTCATATGTAACCATAACCTCCGGCCAGTGAACCATCGGTGCAAATACAAAGGTAAGGACGTGTTTTCCAAGTGTCAGGGTGTCACCGTTGGCTACAATATGTTTCTTTCCTTCCAGATCCATTCCACGGAAGAAATTCTCCATCATGGTAAAGGTCTTTGTGTTGGCAACAACAGTTGTATCCGGGTATGCTTTCATGAAATTCTCAATATTTGCTGCATGGTCCGGCTCCATATGCTGGACTACAAGATAATCCGGTTTCGCACCATCCAGAACCTCTGCAACTTTTCCCAGCCACTCTTCTGTGAAGCCGGCATCTACAGTGTCCATAACTGCGATCTTCTCATCTTTGATCACATAGGAGTTGTAGGACATTCCGTTTGGCACTACATACTGTCCCTCAAACAGGTCTACCTGATGATCGTTTACTCCTACATAATAAATATCATTTCCGATTTTCATTGTATTGAGTTCCTCCTTGGTCTGCTGTATTTTATATTTCCAATATTTCTGAAAATACTTTCTTATTGCTCTCATTTATTATATCATTGTTCGTACTGAAATCAATGTAGAATCTATAAATAAAAACAAACCTCTGCGCCTGGTAAAAGAGCTATTTTCCCCTCTTTACAAACCTATTCCAACATAGTATTGTATACCTTGGATGAAGGAATTTTTTATAATTTTTATGAGGTAAACTATGTGTGAAAATGAAAAAAAGAAAACGTCTTCCATTGAGATGACCTCCGGCTCTCTCTGGAAAAATATCCTCCTCTTTAGCCTTCCCCTGATGGGGTCCCAGGTGTTGGAGGTTCTTTTTAATTTAAGTGATGTTGCGGTTGTAGGGCGATTTGCAGATTACATGGCACTTGGAGCTGTGGGTTCCACAACTCTGCTGGTCACTTTATTTACCGGAATCCTGATCGGCATGGGCGCCGGAGTCAATGTTCGTGTAGCACACGAGCTGGGTGCCGAAAACAGAAAAGGTACCGAAGAAACGATTCATACATCTCTTCTTCTCTGTGCCATCGCAGGACTTCTGGTCTGTGTCGTCTGTCTTCTGTTTTCCGGACAGATGCTGTCCATGATGAATACGAAACCGGAGCTGATGGACCAGGCTGTTTTATATATGAAGATTTATGCTCTGGGTATGCCGGCCATGGCTGTATACAATTTCGGTAACGGCGTATTAAGTGCCCGCGGCGATACGAAGCGACCGCTGATCTATCTTTCCATTGCCGGAGTGATCAACGTTCTTCTGAACCTGTTTTTCGTTATCGTCTGTCATATGGCCGCCGCAGGTGTGGCAACTGCCAGCGCGATCGCACTGTATATCTCCGCAGCGCTGGTAATGATCCACCTCCTTCGGAGAAAAGACGAATGCAGGGTATCCCTGCGTAAGCTCCGTCTTCACCCGAAGGCCTGTAAAGCAGTACTGCTTCTTGGTATTCCCACAGGTCTGCAGAATGGAATTTTTGCCATTGCAAATCTGTTCGTACAGGCCGGTGTCAACTCCTTCGATGCAGTCACGGTTTCCGGAAATGCCGCTGCCGCAAATGCAGACTCTCTGATCTACAACGTCATGTTTGCTTTCTATACTGCATGCGCAAGCTTCATCGGTCAGAACTGGGGTGCCGGAAATAAAAAACGTATGCTGAAAACTTATGGGATCAGCCTTACCTATGCCTTCATCGCAGGCGCGATCCTTGGTGGACTGCTTCTTGTTTTCGGTCCGCAGTTTCTGTCACTGTTTGCCACAGAACCGGCAGTCATCGATGCCGGCATGGAGAGGATCCGGATCATGGGCTTCAGCTATGCCTTCAGCTGTTTTATGGATTGCAGTATCGCCGCTTCCCGTGGCATCGGAAAAAGTATCCCACCGACCATCATCATCATTCTGGGATCCTGTGTATTCCGTGTCATCTGGTTCTATACGGTGTTTGCACACTTCCAGACCATTTCCTCACTTTATCTCCTGTATATTTTCTCATGGGGAATTACAGGCTTTGCGGAGGTTCTGTTCTTTGCTGTAAGCTTCCGGAAAATTCGGACCTGATACTTCAAATATATAGCGCCAGACGAAGCATTGATCTGGCGCTTTTTATATCTTTCTCGCGTTTTATGTACATTTGTCTTTACAAGGCGGACATAATTGTATATAATTATCCTGTTGTGCTTTTACGCGATGCAGTAATACCGGCTTAGAACGATCCGCCCTTTACACTGGATCGTTGCTTTGCGGCTCAGCATTTTTTTAGCACACTCACACAATAGGAAAGAGGAAACTAGTTATGAAAAACCTGATTCAAAAATGGAACAGCATCAACCTGATCAAGCGTATCATCTGTGGTCTGATCGTTGGTATCATTCTCGGACTTGCGATCCCTCAGGCATCTGTGATCTCCATTCTCGGTGATCTGTTCGTCGGTGCTCTTCGTGGAATTGCTCCGCTTCTGGTGTTCTTCCTGGTAATGAGCTCTCTGTGCCACATGGGAAAAGGCCAGAAAACAAACATGAAATTCGTTGTTGTACTTTATCTTCTGGGAAATATACTCTCAGCACTGGCAGCTGTGATCTCCAGCCGCCTGTTCCCGATCATGCTGACTTTTTCCGAAAGTACAAATACTTCCGACGTCACTCCGCCAAGCGGTGTTGCAGAGGTCCTCAAAAACCTTCTGATGAACATTGTTTCCAACCCGGTTGACGCACTTGTCAACGCCAACTATATCGGTATCCTTGCATGGGCCATCATCTTCGGTATCGCACTGAAGGCCGCAAGTGAAACTACCAAGACTGTCATCGAAAACATTTCCGATGCAACCTCCACAGCCGTAAGATGGATCATCAGCCTTGCTCCATTTGGTATCATGGGCCTGATCTTCACAACCATCTCCGAGCAGGGGCTTGGCGTACTGTTAAGCTATGGCCGTCTGATCTGTATACTGGTGGGAACCATGCTCTTTGTTGCACTGGTGATCAACCCGATCATTACTTTCATCTGCACACGCCAGAATCCGTATCCGCTGGTTCTGCGCTGCCTGAAGGACAGTGGTATCACAGCCTTCTTTACAAGAAGCTCTGCCGCCAACATTCCGGTAAACATGGAGCTGTGCAAGGATCTCGGACTTGATGAGGATACCTACTCCATCTCCATCCCTCTTGGTGCAACCATCAACATGGGTGGTGCAGCGATCACCATTTCCATCATGGCTCTGGCAGCTGCACATACACTCGGTATCAGCGTAGACTTCCCGACCGCTCTGATCCTCTGCATCCTGGCTGCTGCAAGTGCGGCTGGTGCTTCCGGAGTTGCCGGCGGTTCTCTTCTTCTGATCCCGATGGCCTGCAGCCTTTTCGGAATCCCCAATGATGTTGCCATGCAGGTAGTTGGTGTCGGTTTCATCGTAGGCGTGATCCAGGATTCCTGTGAGACAGCACTGAACTCTTCCACAGACGTACTTTACACAGCATGCGCCTGCAGGATCAGAAAGAATAAATGATCACACTTATAAACCGTCAGGCGGATATTCATAATTGAAACAGGGGACTCCCTTGATTCGGTTAAAAGGAGCAGATCTTCCGTATTTGGAAAATCTGCTCCTTTTTTGGCTTAGAGCGTGTTTGAAAAAGGCTTTCTGCAAGATGTGCGTCACAATTTGTGGGAGATTTTGTCCGGATGAGGGCGCCGTAGCGGGCTACGGCAACTGAATTCGGGTAAAATATACCGCAAAGTGGGGCGTGCAGATTACGGGAATGATTTTTCAAACACGCTCTAACCTTCAGTTCCTGCAATATCTGCCCCATATAAAATTATCCGTAATCGGTAAATAAAACATCCTCTACATTCGAAAAAGCTTCCAGTTCTCTCCCATCTGCACAGCCAGATATACGATCTCAAAGATCACAGCTACAGATCCAAGCTTAAAAAGCAGGGAATCCACAAAGCCTCCTGCCTTACAGAAATCCAGCGCAATGCCGCCCGGCAGCGGATACAGGATCCGTACCCGTTTCCGGTTAAAGCAGTCCAGCACCAGATGTGATGCGAATCCAACCACAAAATAAAGGACCAGCTTCACGGACACCATGGATATGGCTGCACTTAAAATGGCCATAGCCATGATCGAATGCATAAATGACCGGTGCGGCTGATTTTTTCCAAAGGCGCAGACTGCAATAAAAATAATAACTCCCATGGCAACCGGCGCCATATACTGGTTATTGCGGACCTTTTCCCAGATAGAAAAATCATAAAAATAATTCAATGCGATCTCTGCTGCCACAAGCAGTACCGCGATCAGTGTGATCCGGTCCGCATCCTTATGGGATTTGGAGGTTCCTACATCAATGTCGCTGATCAATGCTCCAAGCATTCCTGTTCCTGCCGCAAGTACCAGACCGGAAACCGTAGAGGGCTGTGTAACTGCCAGCACTGTTCCGAGTCCGACTGTCGCGTGTGTTTTTCCTGTCATAATTCTCCCCTTATTGTAAAAAATCTTCCGTTATTCAGGATTATCCACTGCTACAGATCAGACACTCTCTTCTGATCTTCTGCATATATAAATGTATCACTTTATCATTTACCGCAGATCTGAAAATACAATAAGGCAGCTGTCAGCCTTACCTTTTACTGACAGCTGCCTCCACGAAACAGCATTATATCACATAAAAAATCACGATTCTATCTAAAATCTTTCTACTTTCTTTCACGTCCCGTTTAAATGGAATATGTCTCTTGGATCTCTCTTTTAATCAGACCAGTTCATACGTCCGTAGCGAAGTGCAATACTATGGATCTCTTTCTGAAGCTTCACAGTCAGCTCCCTTTTGCGGATCCTCCACTTCCAGTTCTTTCCTACTGTGGAAGGCTGGTTCATTCTGCAGCTGTTATCCAGGCCCATATAATCCTGCATAGGGATCACACAGAGCTTTGCACTGCTTCTCATAACCAGGCTGATAAAGCATTTATGCAGCTCTTTATCCGGTGTATAGTTATCACAGAGATAATCCCTGGCAAGCTTACGCTCTTTTGCCATAATGCTCTTCCACCATCCGGCGATGGTCTCATTATCATGGGTTCCTGTGTATGCCACACTGTTCTCCGGATAGTTGTGTGGAAGATAATCATTGGCACAGCCGGAATCTCTGGAATCAAACGCAAACTCCAGGACCTTCATTCCCGGGAATCCACTGTCATGGACAAGCTGACGCACAGAATCTGTCACATAGCCAAGATCCTCCGCAATGACCTGCTTCCAGCCAAGGGCCTGCTCCACTTTACGGAACAGATCGATCCCGGGACCTTTTTCCCAGTGACCGCCAATGGCATTTTCTGCACCGTATGGAATGGAAAAATACTCGTCAAAGCCACGGAAATGGTCGATCCTTACCACATCATAAAGGCGGAATACGTAGCTCAGTCTGGAGATCCACCACTGATATCCTGTATTTCTGTGGTAATCCCAGCGGTACAGTGGATTTCCCCAAAGCTGTCCTGTTGCGGAAAAACCGTCCGGCGGGCATCCGGCTACAGCCACCGGCACATTCTCCTCATCCAGCTGGAAAAGCTCCGGATGAGCCCAGGTATCTGCACTGTCCATAGCTACATAGATCGGGATATCTCCGATGATCTGAATGCCTTTTTCGTTGGCATATTTTTTCAGTTTCATCCACTGCTCATAGAATTTGAACTGCATATACTGCTGGAATTCAATATCAAAATATAATTCTCTGCGATAGTAGTCCATGGCATTTGCCCAGCGAAGGCGGATATCCTCTGCCCATTTTGTCCACTCAACACCGCCGAACTGATCCTTTACTGCCATAAAAAGTGCATAGTCGGAAAGCCACCAGCTGTTTTCTGCAACAAATTTCTGATAATCCGGATTCTCGCTGGTGTTGCTGTTTTCGTAAGCTTTGCGGAGAAGCTTATAACGGCCTTTGTAGATTTTTTCATAGTCTACGCTGTCTGCTCTTCTTCCCCAGCTGACCTTATCACAGTCCTCCTTTGTAAGGACGCCTTCCTCCACCAGTGCCTTCAGGCTGATAAAATACGGATTTCCCGCAAAAGTGGAGAAGGACTGGTACGGAGAATCTCCGTAACTGGTAGGTCCCAGCGGGAGGATCTGCCAGTAGCTCTGTCCCGCTTCCTTCAGCCAGTCCACAAAATCATAGGCACTCTTTGAAAAACATCCGATGCCGTACTCTGACGGCAGGCTTGTGATCGGCATCAGAATGCCGGCTGCTCTTTTATCCATATCTTTTCTCTCCTTATGTTGAGCCCTGCATCTCAGAGCATCTTATCTATTATCCTCTCACGGATGCATATTCATATAATCTACGCAACCGTTTGCGTAAATTATACGTCCATTTTGCATGAAGTGCAATGCGTTTTTGTCTTTTCTACCTTTCTTACAATTTTTACATCCTGATTTTGTGCAGTTTTTCATTATGTCAAACAGAATCTGTCTGCATCTCACTACCTGATTTTCTGTGCATCTGTTTTTACGCAATTTCATGCAATTTTCCGTGCAATATGTTTGACAGTATCCTTGTTATGAACTACAATATCTCTATCAGACTGAGATAAAAAAAGCCGGATCAGAGGCATACTTCCGCTTTGATCCGGCATATCCGTGAGGAGGCAAATTTATGGCAGTAACCATCAAAGATGTGGCAGCTCTGGCCGGGGTGTCCCCGTCCACCGTTTCCAGAACCTGCAAAAACAATCCATCTATCAGTGAAGAAACCAAGGAACGTGTACGCAGAGCCATGGCAGAGCTTGGCTATGAGCCGAATTTCCAGGCCAGCAACCTGGCAGCACAGATTTCCCGCTCCATCGGTATCATCCTGCCTCCGTCCCCAAAGGAGACATACGAGAATTCCTTTTACCTTGAGACGATCCGGGGGATCAGCCACTACTGTAACGCACATCAGTATATCAGCACCATTGTTACCGGTCAGAATGAAGAAGAGATCCTTAACGCAGTACGTTCCATGTCCAGAAGCGGTAAGGTTAACGGATTTATTGTTCTTTATTCCCGTGTGAATGATCCTGTTATTGATTTTCTTTTCAGTGAAGGACTTCTCTATATCCTGATCGGAAAACCGGCACAATACACCAATCATACGATCTATATCGATAATGACAACCTTCTGGCCGGACAGGAGGCAACGGAGTATCTTTATGCTCTGGGCCACCGGAAGATCGCTTATCTGGGTGTAGATAATTCCCTGGTCTTTTCCGCAGACCGCAAAACCGGCTATATGACTGCGCTGATCAGCCACGGATTAACCGTACAGCCCGAATACTGTATAGAGGTTCCTGCCGCTTCCCAGAATGAGTTTCAGGAGCTTCGAAAGTTGCTTTTAAGTGAGGAGCGCCCTACAGCTGTGCTTGTCAGTGATGATATTCTGGCGCTTTCCCTGGAAAGGATCTGTATGGAAGCAGATATCTCCATACCGGAGGATCTGTCCATTCTTTCCTTTAACAACTCACTTTTTGCCAGACTGACTTCGCCTCAGCTGACCTCCATTGATATTAACTCCGGGCAGCTTGGAATGGAAGCAGCCACGCAGATGATCAGTCATATCGAAAATCCGAGCCTTCCGGCCACAAAGATCATTGTACCTCACCAGCTGATCGAAAGGGACAGCTGCCGGAGGATCTGATCTGCTTTCAAACAAAAAACAGGTATCTTCTCTGCTGACTGTGTATTGACCACCACTTATCGATCTGACATTGATGGTCGATCTACCGCCCGGCAAAAAGATACCTGTTTTTCATTTTTTATAATGCTTTTTATAATGCTTTCTCATAACACCAGTACATATGTCCCCAGAGTTCACACTCTCCCACGTTCTCAAAATTCAGCTTATCATAGGAGCGGAGTGCTTTTACATTGTCCTTCGCAACAAGAAGATGTACGGCTTGATAACCCCGATTCTTCAGTTCTTCCATCACACCCTTAAGAAGTTTCCCGGCAATCCCCTGATTCTGGAATTCCTGACATACTCCCACCCGGGAGACCTCCGCTGACGGCACCATGGTTTCTGACCAGCATGTGAGACATTCCACATTTGGATCATCATCAATGGAGATCACACCTGCGATATTTCCCGCATCGTCCCGCATACAGAACAGCGCATCTCTGGAAAGATCAAATTCCACTTCTTTTTCTGAAGGATACTCCTCTGTCCACACACAATAGGGCGTCCCCAGCAATGAACGGTACAGCTTCAGAACTGTATCTGCTTCTTCTCTTTTTACACGCTCGAAATTCATTTTATATCCTTTCTCCTGAAAATACATTCTTTTTCCGCCCGGATCTCTCCAGTATCAGGATCACAGCAAATGTAATGATCTCTGAACTCAGAAAGGAACTCCACACGCCATTGATCCCAAATAATCCGGAAATAGCTTTTTCCCAGGACCGTCAAATCTGCAATCTGCACCATGTCCTTTTCTGATTCTGGTTTTCATCCCATTTATCATTTATTCTAACTCAAAAAAGCTTCTCTTTTTGTTACTGATAATAACATCTTTCGCTACACCCCGCCGGAAACACTATCCGTTTTAATGTATACTGAAATTCTCTCTCATTTTCTGCAGCGTCCAGGATTTCCAACGCTTTTCGCAAATTCCGGATATCTTTTTCCATGTGATCCACATAGTTTCCCCGGCCAACCAGCTTCAGATGCGTGATCCCTGCCTGCTTCAGCTGATACAGTGCACACAGTCCACAGCCTGTCTCACCACAAAGATATCCGGATTCATCATATGCTTTCAGATCCGGTTCCTGATCCCACGCCTGCTCCTGAAGAGCCATTATTTTTTCCGGAACAGCATCACCATTCCGTACAGTTCCAAGCCAATAGGACACCCTGCAAAGATATCCCATCTCATCACAGTGAAGAGAATTACAGAATGCTCCCGTAAACTGGCACATTTCATTCAGCACAAAGGCCTCGAACTGCATTCCCGCCTCCGGTCGGATCCCAGCCTGTTTTTCCACTTCTCTCTGAGATGCAATAACAGACTGCATATCCCGGAACGTGTTTTTCCGATGAAAGATCAATCTCTTCAGAGGAAAGCGCCGGAACATCTTCAGCATTTCACTGTTCACTTCCCCCGTCTCTCCGCTGAGATGGATCTCACAGGAAATCCCCCTGTTTTTCAGATAAACAAGAAGCGCCGGATCTGCAATGATATAGCTTCGAAATCCAATTCCCATGCACTTTTCTATGATATCTCCGATCTCCGGATACTGTTCCGGAAGATAATACAGGGAATTGAAGGTGAGATGCACCGGCTTTTTATATTTTTTTACCATCCGGGAAAGAATTTCCAGCTCACTGTATGCTCCAAGCTGAACATTACAACAGAGAACCTCCCTGCGATTTAACGGCATTACTGTTCCATATTTTTCCGCCCAGGAAAATGGTACATAGCCACAGAAAAATTCATCTGCTCCTGCCTGCACAAAACGTTCATATTCATCTATGGAGCCTAACCCGGCTGTTATTTTCATACTGTTATCCATGTCCTGTTCCTTTTTCTGCAATGTATTCTTGTCAAACAGATATTCGTGCTCCACCTTCACAGCCTGCTCATCACCTGTCATATATTAACAACAATGCGATCCGGCTTTGTGCCTTTTATATTTTTCCACATTTCAGGTATCTCCGGAAATGTTTTATCCACACCGAACAGGGAATTATACCTCCCTGCCATGTGTAAATGTTCCGGATAAAGAAGTGTGTATTTTTCACAAAATTTCGGGCAGTGCTCCGCAAGCTGCTGTGTACCACGATCTCCGGTGGTGCACAAAGCATACAATGGACAGTACTGCGAAGTGTTTGTCTGATAAAAAGGCAAATGCAGACTGTTTTTTCCCGGCGGAAGCTCCTGTGGATATCCGCAGGACTCCCATTCGTATCTGTGGATATGAAATTCTTCAGCCAGAAAATCCCGATAAAACCCCGCATTCAGGCTGTTTTGCTGAAATAATAAGGTATCACCGGATTTATATTTCATTCGCGGATCTTTTTTTCGTTTATTGAGCAATGTCCCCAGAACAGGACGCAGGCGGGATGTTTTTCCACAGAGCATTTCCGCCATGGCCCAGTCATTGACTACGATTTCCACATTCACCCCATGAATACAGCACCAGTTATCCACCTTTTCCAGAAGCTTTCCCACAGACAAAAGCATAAATTCCCGGATATAAGAAAATACCAGTGTGATCTCCGATCCCTCCGAATACATTTTATCCATGATAGAAAAAAGCTGCTCTTCTGTCGGAAACAGGTTATGGCAGAACTGATTTCCAATATAAAATCTGTCCGGTGTCCGGCCTGCAAAATAACTGTGAGTGAGATAATTCTTCTGCCAGTAAGACGCCAGAAAAGCCTGCAACGGCTGGCACAGATATTCTTCATACAGGGAAGTGCAGTTTAATTCCAGGGCAAACTCTGCATTATCCAAAAGCCTTAATTCCTCTGCACCCATTGTATTCTGTGGATTTCCGGAAGCCTTTTCATTTTCTCTGAAAAACCACCGCTTCTTCTGTTCCTCCAGACTCCTGCAGTGCATCTCATCCAGCTCCGCAGGATAACCTGTCAGTGATTTCGCCAGCTCTCCATCGTCTCCATCCAGCTTCAGACGGATATATCTGTTGTACTCTCCGGCCAGCCGCCGAACCTCCTGTACATAATCCTTCTGTTCCACTCTCACAGAATATTCCCTGTAAAAATATTTTCCGGTTTTCTTTTCAACTGGCTGTTGATCCTGCAGGCATTGATCCTCTGCTGCACTCATCCCAAACTTCCGGATCTCCACTCTCCTGTACCCGGCTTTTTTCATATCATAAAAATAGATCAGAAACTGCTCCGGTTCCGGGCATTCCTCTGCCAGCCGAAATCGAAATCCATCTTCACCCAGCTCTGTGATCCGGATTTCTTTGCTATCCATAAAACCGGACAGTAATCCAAATGGTATCATAGAGATCCTCATCAGGAAAGCTTCCTCCCTTCAGGCAAAAAAGGAGATGCCATATGCTCCCATACAGCACCTCCCACTGTTCCTTCTTATTTCACTTCTACTAATTCAATTCTGAAATTCAGCTCTTTACCTGCCATCTCATGATTAGCATCGAAAGTAATGGTTTTTTCATCTTTTGCGTTAACTTTAACCGGGAACGGCTGACCATACTGATTGGAGAGGTATACCTGCTGTCCTACAGTAAGATCCTCAGCACCCGGAAGCTGTTCGATCTCAAGTGTAAAAATCGCATCCGGATTCGGCATACCGTAAGCTTCCTCAGGCATCAGATGAACATCTACCACCTGGCCAACCTCCATGTTTGCAACTGCCGTATCAAAGCCTTTGATCATCTGTCCTGCTCCGCAGATGAATTCCAGTGGCTCGCCACGGTCATAGGAAGAATCGAACTGTGTTCCGTCATTAAAGGTTCCTCTGTAATGTGTACGGCAGGTTTTTCCGACATTAGGGCCTGTGATAGATGGCTGGGAACCACATCCTCCGCCACAGCCTCCGCAGGAATGTCCGTCTTCATGACCGCCGCAGGAGTGTCCATTCTCATGGCTTCCGCAGGAATGTCCATCCTCATGATGGTGATGATCACAATTCACACCTGTGGATACCAGCTCGCCCTTCAGATAAGCATCCACAGCTGTGTCTGCATCTCCCTGTGCTCCGGAACATAACTCAATGCCAGCCTCAGCAAGTGCACTCTGTGCTCCGCCGCCGATTCCTCCACAGATCAGAACGCTGATTCCCTGCTCTGCAAGAAGTCCTGCAAGTGCACCATGTCCGGTGCCATTGGAGCTGATCACTTCACTGGAAACAACCTTGTTATCCTCTACCTCGTACACCTTGAAAAACTCCGTTTTTCCAAAATGCTGGAAAATATTTCCGTTGTCGTATGTTGCTGCAATTTTCATTTGTAAAACCCTCCATTAATCAGATATGTATTATATTAGTATATCGTGCAGGCAGGATAAAAGCAAGGTTTAACTTCTCTCACAAAAACACCTCGCGGGACATTGCCAGTGAACAGTAACCTCTTGCTGTCATTCAATGAATCCAGTATAATAGAAGAATCTGTAAAAATAAACGATTTTTTAAATAAGAAGGTTTGAATTAAAATGAAATCATACGAAGAATTACTTTCAGATATTGAAGAAGACATGGAGCTCATGGGTTCCTCACACATTGTTTATTCCATGGAAGAGGACGGCGTTGTTACTGATTATGATTATCTTCCATCCGATTCCTGTACGATCTCCATTACCTTAAAGGAACTTCAGGAAAAGCTTCAGCTGCAAATGCTCTATGCAAAAGTTTCCGCTCATACAGCCGGAGCAGATAAAAATGCCCCAAAATTAGCTGTTGTTTTTCCGGGCATCGGATACACTGCTGACAAGCCGCTTCTGTACTATACCAGCCGCCTTGCCAGCAAACAAGGCTACCAGATCCGCACGGTATCCTATGACAACCTCCCGGAAAATGTAAAAGGTGATCCGAAGAAAATGAAACAGGCCTTTGACCTTGCCCTGGAACAAACAGAACGCTCCTTAGGCAGCATCGACTGGAATTCCTATGGCAGCATTCTGTTTATTTCCAAAAGCATTGGTACAGTCATCTCCTCAGCCTATGCTTCCCGACACGATCTGACTGTAAAAAGCATCCTGTTCACGCCTCTTGCAGAGACCTTTTCCTTCCCACTTGCCGGAAGCATCGCCTTCCACGGCACCGCAGATCCCTGGGCCGAAACCGATTCCATACGGGAACTGGCAGCGCAGAAAGATGTCCCTCTCTTTCTCACCCAAAACGCCAACCATTCTCTGGAAACCGGTGATGTACTGAAGGATATCTTTATTCTAAAAACCACAATGGAGCGGGTCCAGCGTTTTATTTAACGCCGGTCCGCTTATTTTTCTCCACCCACTAAAAACTGAGGTGTCAGCTTGTTCAGCTCACGTTCCATGGAAGTTCTGGAAATATCACTGATGTCCTTCAGGGCAAACACTTTGGAAAAGCCGATCTCCATCATGTAATCCAGATCCCATACCGGACGCTTTTTATCACTCATAAACAGCTTACTGCTGAGCTCTTTCCCTGTTTCCGCATCTTCATGAGCATGGATACCTCTTCCATATTTTTCCCACATAGCAGCATCATGTGCCTCGTAAATCTTTTTCTTTTCTTCATCATAAAGATGCAGATACCAGCAGGCGTCCGATACCAAAAGACGTCCGCCTTTTTTCAGTACACGCAGCCACTCCTTGTAAGCCTTCTGTGGATCGTCCAGCGTCCATGTGATATTTCTGCAGATAACCATATCAAATGTCTCATCCGGGAAATTCAGATTGTGGCAGTCCATAGTCATCAAATCTGCGGATAAACCTGCTGCCTTTACATTTTCCTTTGCTTCATGGATCATATTTTCAGTAATATCGATCCCGGTCACATGATGTCCTTCTTTTCCCAGCATAATTTCAAAAAATCCCGGCCCGCAGCCTACGTCCAGTACTTCCAGATGTTCTTTTTCCGGCGCATACTCCAGAATCAGATTCTTCCAGTTTTCTGCTGTTTCACTTTTCAATTCTGCCTTGATCCCTTCGCTGTAAATGCCAGCTTCTCCTTCCCAGTACTCTTTGATCTTATCGTTTTGCATGTCACTTCTCCTTCTTTGTGGCTACTACAATAAATTTTTTTCCCTGATATCCGTATTTCCAGAAATCCATCGTCCATGGTCTGTTTAGCCAGCGGTTCTCTCTGATCTGGATCCTGGCAAAGCGTACCTTTTTTAATATCTGAAAGTCCGCTTCCGGACGCTTCTGCGATGTAAATGGCAGCTTTTCATAAATTCCGCTGTTTTCCTTCACGTCAGATCCATATGTTTTTCTTTCTGTAACATAAATAAGAAAATCAGCAATTTTCATATGGATCTTATTTTTTAATGTGGGTTCGACGGTCCGATAGTCCCCATCAAAATAAATGATCCTTCCACCTGGTTTTAATACAGCCTTCCAGCGTCTGAAAGCTTTTTCCGGATCATATAATGTCCACACCGCATCTCTGGAAAGTATCACATCATAGCTTTGTTCCTGTTCCAATGGCAAAGTTACACCATCTTCCTCACAGATTTCCACCTGCTGATGATACTGCCGCATATTCCTTCTGGCTTTTTCTACCATTCCTGATGAACCATCGATCGCTTTTACATCATGTCCCAGACGCGCTGCTATGATGCTCATAAAACCCGGGCCGCAGCCCACTTCTAAAATACGAAGGGGCTCAGGTCCAAGAAGTCTTTTCAATTCTTTTGTCCAGTAAGATACCGTTCTTTTGTTACTCAATTGTTTTTGGATCATATCATCATAATCACCGGAATCTTCTGTCCATTTATTCTCGATCTTTTCAAACATTTTTTACTCCACTACATCCAGTGTTGCCCAGTTAATGCCTTCATAGGCAGTCGGTGCAAGCTCTACATTGGTCAGTCTGGTATTGTTATAGATATAATCACGGTTCGGATAATACAGCGGCACTGTTACTGCCTGATCATTGATACGTGTGAGGATCTTATCGTATAATTCCGTACGCTTTTCTTCATCCTGTGTCTTTAATACTTCTCCGAGATCTTTGTTCAGCTCCTCATCGTACCAGTTTACTGCCTTTGCTCCATCTTCCGCATAGAACATTGATTTTAGGAATCCATGAGGCATCCAGGAATCTTCATAGCTGCGGTAAATGCACAGATCGTAATCTCTGGTGTTCCAGATCTCATCATAGTAAGCTGCGGATTCTTTTTCTACCAGTTCAATACCTACACCGACCTTCTCATATTCAGATTTCAGGAATTCACAAAGAGATTTCCATGAAGCATATTCTTCAGTCTGGAATACCAGTCTGAGGCTCAGTGGTTCTCCGTCTTTTTCTACAATACCATCTCCATCTGTATCCTCATATCCTGCTTCCTTTAACAGTTCCTTTGCTTTATCCGGATCATATGGATAGCCCTTGCTGTTTTCTTCTGTTACATAAGGAACTGTCGGAGACATAAGTCCGGTTGCCGGATTGCCGTAACCATCCAGCAGATCATTTACAATGCTTTCTTTATTTGTTGCATAATTCAGTGCCTGACGTACGTTTATATCCTGAAGCGCCGGTGTATCATAATTTTCAATCAGATAGTAAGAAAGTGTGGAAACCTGCTGTTCTGTCGATAAATTTTTATCTGCCTGGATAATACTGAAGCTTTCGGATGGAATATCCTGAAGATTCAGATCTGCCTCTCCACTCTGAAGCGCCATCACTCTGGCATCACCGTCTACCACCTGTTTCAGAACTACTTTATCAATATTTGGTTTCTCACCGTAATAATTAGGATTTGGTACCAGGACAACCTCCTGACCGCTTTCATAACTGTCGATCATCCACATTCCGGTACCCACTTCCTGACAAAATTCTCCGTCTTCATCCAGTGCACTTTCACAGGTGAAACGGAATGGTCTTGGATAGCTGAATTCGATCAGCAGTGTATAGCATGGTTCTGCGAACTTAAATTCTACAGTATAATCATCTACCTTTGTAACATTTTCCAGTTTGGCTGAAAAGTTACCGGTCACATCCTGTTCCACCCATCTGTTATAATTCCACATCACATTGTCTGCATTAAACACTGTACCGTCTGAGAATTTCACATCTTTTCTTAAATGAAACGTATAGGTTGTGCCATCTTTACTGATATCCCAAGATTCTGCCAATGCCGGTTTAATTTCTCCATTTTCTCCATAACGCACCAGTGGATCATAGATCATTTCATAAAGACGAAAGTCCGGACCACTTTTTATAGGGTCACAAAGTTCAGGAGTCAGATCAATGGATGTCATTGCCGTAACTACTTTTTCCTCTTTTGCCTGTACATTGACACCTGTCAGTAAAGTTGCCGCCACCATGCTCAATACTATCAATTTTGCTACACGTCTTTTCTTCATTTCTTCCTCTCCTTTGTTTGTTTTATATTTTACAGCATATGACATGCCGCAAAATGTCCTGTTTCAATTTCTGTCAATTCCGGTATATGCTCTCTGCATATATTTGTACATCTTCTGCACCGGTTCTGATATGGGCAGCCCTGTTCCGGAATGGTATCTGAAAATATTTTCTTTTCCTGCGATCCGATTCTTCGCATTTTCGGTTCTTTTACCGGAATAGAATCAAACAGATCTTTTGTATAAGGATGTACGGCAGTCTCCTTTAAGCTGTCCGTATGATCAATAAACTCGACCACGCGTCCCTGATACATAATAGCCACCTCTTTGCAGAGATATGGAACGTTGGACAGATCGTGAGTGATCAGTAAATAGGTCATCTCATATTTTTCCTGCAGCTCATTTAACAGATGCAGGATCTGCTTTCGTATGGAATAATCCAGACTGGATACCGGTTCATCACAGATCACAAGTTCCGGTCTTAATACCAATGCTCTCGCAATATTAGCTCTCTGACACTGACCTCCTGAAATCTGTCCAACATAACGGTTTCGGATATCCGGATCAAGCCCCGTCTGGATCAAAGCCTCCTTTACTCGCTCTTCATACTCACCCTCTTGCAGTTTTTCATGTAATTTCAAAATTTCCAGAATATTTTCTCCAATGGTATAACCGGGATCAAATACCCCGCTGCTGCTTTGAAAGACCATCTGAAGATTCTTGCGATATGGACGAAACTGCTTTTCAGACAAATCCTGCATTTCCTGTCCCTGAAACCAGAATTTTCCATCTGTAGGTTTCTCCAGGCCGGCGATCAGCTTTCCGAATGTAGTTTTACCACTTCCACTTTCACCGATCAGGGCCATGGATGATCCTGCATGGATTTCCAGACTTACATCATCCACTGCCTTCACAATTTTTTTCTTGCCATAATATTTTTTTAAATGTTCTGTCTTTAGTAACGTACTCATACTTTTCCCCTATA
The DNA here is from genome assembly GCF_004167315.1 of Blautia sp. aa_0143. Classification (NCBI taxonomy): domain Bacteria; kingdom Bacillati; phylum Bacillota; class Clostridia; order Lachnospirales; family Lachnospiraceae; genus Blautia; species Blautia sp. aa_0143. Next base: position 44,585 of record NZ_RCXU01000015.1, on the reverse strand, counting down.
AAACTGCATCCAACAGTTTTTTTGTATATGAATGCTGCGGATGATAAAAGATCTCTTCAACCGTTCCGTTTTCCACTATTTCGCCGTCTTTCATGATCGAAACATCATCTGCGATCTCTGCCACCACACCCAGATCATGCGTAATAAATAACACGCCCAGATTTTCTTTCCTGGATAGCTGATAGATTTCTTCCAGGATCTGCTTCTGTACGGTTACATCCAAGGCTGTCGTCGGCTCATCTGCGATCAGATAATCCGGTTTCATGGACATGGCAATGGCGATCATAACACGTTGGCACATACCACCAGACAATTCGTAAGGTTTTTTCTTCATCAGTTCTTCCGGATCACGCAGATTCATCATCCGCAGACTTTCCAACGCTGCTTCCCTTGCCTGTTTTTTGCTCATTCTGCGATGTTTTCTCAGTCCTTCCAGAAGCAGTTGTTCAACTGTAAAGAGCGGATCGAGAGCAGCGGTCGGATCCTGAAAGATCATTCCGATCCTGTCTCCGTATAACTGTCGTTTTTCTTTTCCTGATAACTTCAGAAGACTCTTTTCGTTCAGTGTCACATCTCCGGATATCACCTTTCCATTTCCTGCAAGCAGATTCATGATCGTCAGAGAGGTAACTGACTTGCCGCTTCCGCTTTCTCCCACCAGAGCATGGATCCTTCCGCGTTTTACTTCCAGGCTGACATCTTTTACTGCATGAACCATTCCGTGAGAAGTCTGAAACTCCACATGTAGTCTTTTTACCTTTAGAACATCATTTTTGGGCTGTTCCATTCTGTATTCCCTCCCCCAGATAATTAAATGCCAGAACAATGATCATGATCAGTATGCCCGGATAAAACATCAGTCTTGGATAAGTCTGAATATAACTTCTACTGTCACTGAGCATGATCCCCCATTCCGGTGTCGGTGCCTGCACACCAAGGCCGATAAAGGAAAAACCGGCAATTGACAGAATGATCGAACCGATTTCCATTGTTGCCAGTGCGATTACAGATGGCAGGATATTTCTCAATACATGCCTAAATATGATCCTTGCGTGGCCGCAGCCGCCGGCTTTTAGTGCGGTCATATAATTTTTATTTTTTTCCTGAAGTGTCAATGCTCGGGCAAGCCTTGCATATTCTGCCCAGGATACGACCGATAAGGACAGGATCAGATGAGCGCCGCTGGCTCCTACGGTTCCTGCAATGGCAAGTGCCACAATAAAGACCGGCATAGCCATAAATACATCAATGATCCTCATAATTATGGAATCGATTTTTCCACCTACATATCCGGCAAACAGTCCGATCGGCACCCCGACACATACGGTGATCAGAAGCACCGTAAAGCTATAGCTCAGTGAATACCGGCTGCCCCAGAGAAGTCTTGATAAAATACATCGTCCCAGCTGATCAGTACCTAAAGGATATGCCGCCGACGGATTCTTTAATTTTATCGAAACATCCACAAGCAGTGGATCATGCGGCGCCAGTACAGGTGCAAAAATAGCTGCCAATGCAAAAATTATGACCACCATCAATCCTATTTTTGTTTTCGGTGACCGGAATACCTGTTTCCAGTACAGATTCTGGATCATGCTTTTTTCTGTTTTCTGCTTTCTTCTGCTTCCCATTCTATGATCTCTCCTTTACTTTAACTGGATTCGCCGGTCAATCGCAGAATAGGCGATATCCACAAGAAAATTTAATACTACAATGCCAACAGCCAGAATAAAGATAAAACATTGCAGCACCGGAGTGTCTTTTGAGATCACGGATTTCAATGCCAGATTTCCGATTCCCTGAATTGAAAAAATACTTTCTATCACAGCTGAGCCACAGAAAAAACCGATCACAATTGATACCAGACGTGTAAGCACAGGAATCAGGATATTTTTCAGACCATGACGCAAAATTACATTTACAGATGACAATCCCTTAGCTCTGCTGGCACGTATGTAATCCTGCTTCAGCACCTGTATCATATTGGTACGGATCAATCTCGTCATAATTCCAAAGAAACTGATATCCATGGCAAATGCCGCAAGAATCGGGATGCCTCCGGCATCTCCTCCGATCACGGAAATCACTTTTAGCTTTACTCCAAATATATAGAGCAGCATCAGACCGATCCAGAAAGACGGCATAGATACACTGAGGGACGACAAAATGCGAATGACTTTATCCAGAACTCTGTTTTCATAAATTGCCGACAAAATTCCAAGAGGGACTGATACGATCATCAACAATAAAAACGAAGTAACTGCCAGTTTAAATGTCTGTGGAAAATATCTTTTTAATTCCTCAAAAGCCGGTTTTCTGGTAGAATATGATTTTCCAAAATCGCCATGAAGTGCCTGATCCAGCCATTTCCCGTATTGTACCAGCACCGGCTGATCCAGTCCTTCCTCATGCCGTACTTCTTCTACCTGCTCCGGTGACGGATGCTCATATTTTTTCTCCGCCAGCACTCTGGCAGCATCACCTGCCGATATAAAACTCAGCATAAAAATAATAAATGTAACCGCCAGCACTACCGGAATCATAAATATAAAACGCTTTGCAATTACTTTTCCCATCTTCATCTCTCCTCATTTTTCATCTGTTTATTCGGTTAAAATAAAAAAAGCTGATATGATCCAGCATCATATCAGCACAAAAAACAAACCTCTACCTCAAGCAGAGCTTATTCCTTCTGTATCCCATCCGAATCAGAATTCTTCTGTCAAAAAGGCAAGTCTCCTGACTCCAGTTCTTCCTACTTACCATCTTCCCGGATCTCTCCAGTGATATTTTGGTTTTCGTCCCTGTCACAGTAGCGGTGGCTGTTCTGGCATTTCACCAGATTCCTTATTAAGTACTTTGTACACCCTTCTGACTATTCAATTTTCATAGTTGCAATGAATAAATATTATAATATCATACTTTTCTTTTTATATAAATAGTTTTTTGTCAAATATAAAATATCTGAACATTTCATAGTGAAACCCGGATATTTTCTGCCTGTATTATTATAAATCTCTTAAGTAAATAACATTATGTATGAACGGTGACTTCTTTATATTTCCGTATAATGATCATATAACTTACGAATAATAAAACAGCTGCACTGCTCCATGCACAGATCTCTGCATAGTATATTCCATCTTCACCGATCAGTTTTGGCAGCAGCAGCGCAACACTGACACGCATTATAAATTCTGCAATGCCGCTGGCAAGCGGAATCAAAGTATTACCCAGGCCCTGGATAGCGGAACGATACACATACAGCAGATACAGCACCCACAAAAAGACAGCCATGATAAACAAATACTTATATGCTATATCCAATACCTGTCGGGTCTGATCCGGTTCACCGGATACAAACAGGGACAGTACATTACGTCCAAACAGTACCATCATGCCGGAAATGAAAGCCGAAGTGAGCACTGCCATATAAGTGCCGCTGCGCACGCCTTTTCGAATCCTCTGGTATTTTTTTGCACCAAGATTCTGGCCCACATAGGTTGTAATAGCATATCCATATGAAACGGCAGCCATCTCCAAAACCCCATACAGCTTGTTCGATGCCGTAAATCCCGCCACAAACAGAAAACCAAATCCATTGATCACATACTGTACCACAAGTCCTCCCACGGAGATGATCACATTCTGTATCGCAAGAGGAACCGCCAGTTCCAAAAGCCGCAGGCTCATAGAGGGCTGCCTGTAAAAGTCCTTCTTTTCCAGGCGGATATCCGGGATTTTACGTAATACGATCAAACAGTACAAGGCAGAAAATCCCTGCGCGATAACGGTCGCCACTGCTGCTCCGGCTATACCCCAGCCAAAAACCGCCACAAATAACAAATCCAGTCCCACATTGATCACTGCTGCCACTGTCATTGCGATCAACGGAGATCTGCTGTTTCCAAGTGCCCGAAGGATCGCTGCAAATATATTATAAGCAGCTATGATCGGGATTCCTGCAAAGATCAGCCGCAAATATAGCATTGTCAGATCAATGACATTATCCGGTGTCTGTAAAAATAAAAGAACATGATAAACTGTACCTTCACTTACTGCGAGTACGACCACAGACAGTAATGCTGTCATGATATAGCTTTTCGCTACTGCACATTTCAGATTTTCCTTTTCCCTTGCTCCATAATACTGAGATACAAGAATAGAAAAACCCTGTGTGATACCTGTCATAATCCCCAACACCAGCCATACCAGCCAATCTCCGGCACCTACTGCCGCCAGTGCTTTAACTCCTACCACTTGTCCGACGATCATGGTGTCTGCCATTGTATAAAACTGCTGAAAAATATTTCCAAGCATCATTGGTATGGCAAAAGTTATGATCAGTTTTCCGGGAGATCCGGCAGTCATATCTTTTTCATTAGTTCCCATAAGAATCTCCTTTTCTTTTCATCCTTGACCGCTATTTTACAAGGGACTCTTACGAAACACAAGCCTATTTTTTCACAAAGTTTTTCTCATATTTTTGGTAGCTATTACATCTTTATAATCATTATTTTTAATGGATCATCTTTGCCACGCCTATCTTAAAACTCTTTCTTCTTCATGGCGCTCATACTATACTTATACGAAGCAAACCATATAAGCAGACTTAGCACAATGAGGGCAATCCCGATTTCAAGATCCCCTATTCCCCCTATCATATGCAGAATACTTTCTTTTAATCCCAAGTTAGTCTTCACAAAAGATCTAATTGTATAACAAATCGCAAAAATAATTAAAATTGCGATTGGCAGCACAATTCGCCCTTTCTCTCCTTCGAACCTTATCCTGATCGCGATCATAATTCCCGCAATTGCCTGAAACACAAAAAATGTGATCAACTCCATTGCCAGCATTTCCAGATCAAACACCTCTTCAGGATTTATGAGTACCATAATTCCTGCACAGATCATTCCAATGCACCATCCACATGCTGTCATGATAAAGGAAAAAATATATTTTTCTCTGACATATATTTTTTTATTTACGGGTAAAGAAAATAAATATGTGTAACCATGGCCATTTTCATCATAACTGATCGTATTACCTGAATATATCGCCAGAACAGATGGGATATACATTGCAATGAAAGCAGCTGCCTTTTTTCCTGTAAGTATAAAAAACAATGCTACAAACACTAACACCAAAAAAAGATTACCACCCTGTCGAAAAAACAATCGAAAATCCTTTTCCAAAAGCCCTCTGATTCCTTTCATCATCTTTCGCCTCCTGTCAACATCAGGATCACCTGATCGAGTGATCCGCTCTCTACTACGATTTCCGGATAATTTTCTATATAATACTGCTTCTCGTTCGTCAGACAGGCAACTCCAAAAAACTCTTTTTTCTCTTTCAAAAGATACCTTTTGTCCACTGCCTGATATTGTTCCTCACTGACCTTCAACACTGCATATTTTTCAAGAATCGTATCCATCGCTTCATGAAGTACAATCTTTCCTTTATGTATCACATAAATGTCATCACACAGATGTTCTAAGTCCGAAGAAATATGTGAGCTGATCAGGATACTTCTCTCCGGCTCTTCTTCCATATACTCTCTTAAAATATCCAGCATCCTTTCCCTCGCTCCGACATCAAGCCCTGCTGTCGGCTCATCCAGCATCAGGAATTCTGCCTGATGTGTCAATGCAACGATCAGATTCAGCTTTGCTTTCATTCCTGTTGAGTACTCTTTTATAAATTTATCCAACGGAATCTGATATTCTTCACACATCTGATGAAATTTTTCTGCTTCAAACTTTGGATATAATTTGGCAAGGACTGCCTCAACATCTTTCCCTTTCAAGTATCCACTGAATCCGGTTTCTGCCAGGACAACTCCCAGCTCTTCTTTCTCTTTTTCACTTAACTCTTCCGGTATTTTTCCCAGGATCTTTATCTCACCGGCATCATAAGAAATGAGTCCGAGCACTGCCTTGAACAAAGTACTCTTACCGGCTCCGTTCTCTCCAACCAGACCGGTGATTCTTCCTTTTTCTACATTTAACGAACAGTCTAACTGAAATTCACCGTAGCTTTTCTTTACTCCTTTGATCTCCAACATAATCATTCATCCTCCATGATGAGTTCAAACAACGAACGGATCTCTTCCTCTTTCATTCCGCAGCGCCTTCCCTTCTGAATTGCTGCTTCCAGATCCGCCTCAACCTCTTTCCTGCGCTCTTCTTCCATCAGCTGTGTATTCGAAGCCGCTACATACGTTCCTTTCCCATGAACTGTGACTGTCATGCCCTCTGCTTCCAGATTGTCATATGCTTTCTTCACAGTAAGTGCACTGATCTTCAGTTCCTTTGCCATTGTTCTCACGGACGGCAATATATCATTTTCTTTTAACTCTCCGGAGATGATCTGCGCCTTGATCTGCTCCATGATCTGTTCATAAATTGGTACCATCGATGTATTATTGATTATAATCTTCATATGTTCCCTCCTGTTGCAAACAGTATATAACAGTATAATACTGTTGTCAACTGTTATATACTGTTTTGCAGTAGTTGACTGCCGGGATATATTTTTTAGCACGAAAAAAGCACCTCTCGGTTTTCTGATTATTAACTCTGAGAAGTGCTCTTGTTTTATATCTAATTTTAGTACAGCTTTGCACCTGCCGGGATTCTGTCATCTACCATCAGAAGGTTCAGTCCTTCATGACCATCTTCCTCAGGTACTGCTGAGATCAGCATACCCTCGGAATCGATTCCCATCATGAAGGAATTCATTCTGATCAAATGCTCTTATTTTATTTCTTTTTAACTCATTCAATGTTAAAAGTATAGTTTTTGTTTCTGTCTTCATTATCCTGCTGCTGAAGATAAAACATTGCCTTTTGAGTTTCAATCTCCGCTTTCAGTTCTTCTTTTGTCGGCAGGTATAATTTGTACTTGGAAGCAAATAATTGTTCATTGCCATGCATAACAGAATAACGGGCAATATCATCATCTGTATCGGAACAAAGAACAATACCGATTGTTGGGTTATCGCCCTCACTACGTTTCAATTCATCATACATACGGATATACATATCCATCTGTCCTACATCTTGATGTGTTATCTTTTCTGTTTTCAGGTCGATGAGGACAAAGCATTTCAGTATGTAATTGTAAAACACAAGGTCGATATAATAGTCCTGTTTCTCCGTATGGATATGCTGCTGCCTTGCCACAAAAGCATATCCCTTTCCAAGCTCCATCAAAAATTTCTGCAAATTGGAAAGAATACTTTTCTCAAGGTCACTCTCTGTAAAATCTGTATTCTGCGAAAAGCCTAAAAACTCCGCAACTACCGGATTCTTGATAAACTCCAACTTATCATTCTGATACGGTGCAGTCAGTTCCTTCATTTCACTTTCTACAAGCTCTTTTTTCTGAGTTTTGAGCATACGGTAATAATACTGAGAAGAAATATTCCTCTGCAAAGTACGGACACTCCAAGTCTGTTTTGCGGCTTCTTTCTCATACCAGTCGCGAGCTGCCTTCTCTTTAACCTGTAATAATGTTGCATAATGCGACCAAGACAGTAACCCAACAGATTTTCCAGACGATGTCTGGAAAATTTCAGGATAGGTCTTATAGAAAGAATCCTCTGCTGTCTGGTAAATCACATTGAATGGCTCAATATCTTCCATGTTTGGAAACAACTTACGGTTCGTGCACGCTGCTGTCAGCATCATGGCAAAATAGGTTTTTCCCTCTCCCGGATTGCCCTGAATGATTGTTAGTTTTCCAAATGGAATATAAGGGAACCACAGCCATTCCACACTGGTCTGTTCAATATCTTTATAACATAACATCGGCACCAGTGCTTCTTTCTCCTGCATTTTCATTGTAACGGTTTCCTGTATCACTTTCTTTCTGTCAGCATTTTCGTCACAGAGAATTTCATTCCAGTCTTTTCTGGCAGGTTTCAACCGGATCACACGATATCCATCCGGAATTTCTCCTGCCAATTTTTCACAAGCTTCATTTCCTGCGTGATCATTATCCAGGCACAGGAAAACCGAAGTAATCTGAGGGCGTTCAGAAAGAAAAGTCATCAGTGCCACACTGGAGACTCCGCCCAGGCTCAGGTAGCTACGTTTCTTCCAGTCTTTTGGAAATAACTGGATAAATGACAGCAGATCAATGGCTGCTTCAAATACAAACAGTTGATTATCCTCTCCTCTGTGACAGAATCCATAAGATTTATCCGAACCAGCTACATCTCCCCGATATTTTATCCCGCCAGTTCCCCTGCAGTGCGCATATCTCGGAATACCGTCTGCATCTCTGCCGACAAATACAACATTATGGTGTTTCTTTTCTTCGTAAATATTCCCACCGGCAATCCATTCCTCCACCAGATCTTTCTCAAGCCTCCTGATTTCTGTCAGATATTTTATGACCGTCTCATTCGTTTCACTTTTCTCCGGTAACCGGAAGTCAGGTGACGGGGCGAGGCAGGACTTCTGCCTGCCTTCGCCTTCTTCATCGATCAACATCTTCACCGCTTCCGGAAATGTGGCATGATAAAATTCCATCACAAAATCCACCGGATAGCCACCCTTATTCTGGCTATGACGATACCAGCGATTTCCTGATACCGTTACACTGTCATGCTTTTTCCAACGGTATTCTCTGCCACTTTTTACCAACTGTTCTCCCCGTGCATTCAGAAAAGAAGCAAGATCTGTCTGGTTTGCTCTTGCGATCTGTTCTTCTGTATACTGCATTTTCATCATCCTTTCCCGTCTGTCCTGCAACAGATTTTTATAAACTTATCTCATTACTTCGTTTTTTCTTCATTTGTCGATTTTTCACTTTTTCTTCCTCAATCAGTTTCTGGTTCTCCGCCAGTCTGCCATGAATAGAAGATTTCTGTTTCGATTCCTGCTCCGGCATTTCTCTTTTTTCTTCTGAAAGCCCGGAAGTATCTGTTTCTGGCATTTCACGATCTCGCCTGGCAATATCAGCACATCTCTGTACCTTTTTCACAAAGGCAAGCTCATCCTGATAGGGCTGATTATCAGCTTTTAATTCTTCAATCATTATACGGAGATCTTCTTTTTCTTTTTTCCATCTGGATTCTGGCAGCCGTCCCTTTTTATCCCGGTATGGTTTTAGTTCACGCTCACATTTACGATAATAATTGATCGCTTTTTTATGCTCCGTATAAAACTTTTCCCGTCTTTTCTGGAAAAAGAAGTGGTTGTATTCATCTATCAACGGCTGATTCTGCTTCAATACCTGCATCTTCTTTTCCAAATCTTCCAGGTTTTTCAGTTGTTCTCTCTTTTCACTGATTTCAGCTTTGCTGGCAGAAATAATTCCATTCAGTTCCTGAATTCGTGTTTGTAAATCGTCCATTGTCTCAATGTTGTGTACCTGAAGATAATTGATGGATTTTGCAAACTCCTGTAAGTTTGAAATTTTCTTTCCCCTTCGTTCCATCTCCGCATAAAAATTTGAAAGTTTCGGGCTATTCTGCGTTTTTTTATCATAATAATCTTGCAGACTCTCCAAAAGCGTCGGGTTCTGCTGCCTTCGATCCAGTTCCATTTTCATTTCTTCATAGGCTGTTTTCATCCACTGGATAGATTCTTTTAAGGAAATGAACATCTGATTGAATTGCCGGATCGCCCGATTCAACTCTCCAATGATTGTTTTGATTCCCTTCTTCTCCATTGCTCTGACTTCGTACCCTTCATGAATTGTCGGGATCAGATCAATTCCCTGTTCTTTATAGGAACGATGGTCGATTCTTGCTGCCATATGACACTCCCGGAATTTATCATTCACTTTCTCGGTCCATGCCTTTCTCCATTCCTTTAAAAGTTCAGGATCGTTCCAACCGGTAGTAGAAACAGCATTGAAGACATACTTTCCTTTGGCATCTTTTATCCTGTTTCCTTCTTCGTCTAAAACATATTCCCGTTTCTGTTTATTTCCCCAAATTCCTTCTTCTGTAAAAGGACGAATTGGAGCAAGTACATGAAAATGAGGATTATCCGGTTCATCTCCATCTTTTGATTTTCCCTCATGAACTGCCAGATCCACAATCATGCCACGTGCCACAAATTGTTCCTGGCAAAATTCTCTCGCCAGTTGGATATTCTCCTCTAACGTCAGTTCATTCTGCAATGCAATGTCAAAAGAATAGGCAAGCTGTGCCCGCTTGCCCTTTTCTGCTCTCTCTACCTCGTTCCATAATGTTTCCCTGTCTGATAATCGTTCCGGCACATAATCCGGTTTGAGGATTTCTGTAAACATCACACCGGATTTCCTCGTGTAATCATGGACTTGTCCATAATAATCGTTATACAATTTTTGCCCGGAAATATACGCAGCCGAATTCACCACTGTCTGCCCTTTTCCTCTGGATACCTGCTTTACAGAAAAATGATAAAGTGCCATCAGCTATCATCTCCCTTCGTGGTTTTCTCTACTTCTTCAGCAATCTGCTGTCGTTCCTTTCTTCCTGCCTCCAGATATCTATCCCGGACTGTATCTCTGTTGTATTTAAGAACTTTCATTTCATTCATTACTTTCTGGAAATCCTCCTGCTCAAGATCTTTGGACATAGGAAACGCTTTTTCAAACTCAGCACCTTTAACCACCAATCGGTGTGATCGTTCTTTCCTCTCGATCAGCTTTTTTCTCTGTTCCAGAATATTCTTATTGTGCATTGCCTGTTCAAGTTCCTTTTTACTTTTTTCCATGTTGGCTTTCAATTCTTCCAGTGACATGGATTCATATTTGGGGTTCTTCTCTCTGGTCATTGTCTGTCTCTCCTTATTTTCACAAACAAAAAGAACCAGCTTTCTCTCATAAATGCTGATTCCCTGATATAAATGAGATAGGCACCTGTGCCGCAAGGGGAGCTATCCCCTTGTCCGAAATCTATGATTTCGCTACATTCCCGGATTAAGATTTCTCAAATCCGGGAACAGCACCGCAGGTCGCACGATACAGGCAGATGTAATTGCCTGTATAGAAGTGCGCTCTTAGCTTGCTAAGAGAATTATGCCGTATCCGGCGTGCTATTTTCATCATCCGTAAATTCCATCATCTCATCAATGGTACAGTCCATTTTTTTACAGATCTTCTCAACTGTCTCCATGGACACATACTTGTTTTTTCCCATCCGGGCAAGAATATTTCCGCTGATTCCGGCGAGGTATTGCATCTCTACTCGCTTCATATTTTTATCAATGAGCATTTTCCATAATCTGTTATAACTCACACCCATAATCCACACCTCCAACCACTTATTCCAGATTAGTCAAATGGGATCTCACCTTCTGCTGCTTCCATAAATCCGTCCTTATCTGTTTTCGGTGTACCAGTTGAGTTTTCACCACCGCTGTTGTCCTTGTTCTGAGCAAATTCATGCTCTTCCACAATTACATCCGTGGTATAAATCATCTTTCCATCCTTGTCCTTATAATTACCAGTACTGATACGACCACCGATCACAATCCGCATTCCTTTATGAAGATATTTCTGTGCAAACTCTGCACTCTTTCCAAATGTTACACAGGAAATAAAATCTGCTTCCTGTTCCCCATCACGTTTATATCTTCTGTTTACTGCCAGCATGTATCTTGCTACTGCCATATCATTATCTTTCCCGGCATATTTAATTTCCGGATTTTTTGTCAATCTTCCCATTAAAATAACCTTATTCATAGTCATTATCATCCTTTCCAGGCATTTCGCCCTGTGAATATTATTATCAGTTACTTTTTCGCCAGCGGTTTCCGTGCGTTTCCCTGTCACCTGCAGCCATCTCAGACTGCCTCTGCCTGCATATACAGGTCACTGACCATAAGGCTCCGGTCAGCCGCCCATCATCGGGAGTGTCATTATGATCTCGCTCACTTTCAGAAAAGAAAGGTCATGGCAAGACTCCTGGTAGACTTCCAGGGTGCACTTATCAGTTGTCAAGGTTCAACAAAGGAACATTTTCAAAACGTCCTCTAATTACTAAAGTCAAATGACCTGGCACGATGCAAAAAATTCGTGATATTTTTTTGCGTTTTTATTACCTTACCTTTTGTTTTCGTTAGTTCCTTCATATACTCTGTACTGAGGCGTATAAAAACGGACATGATTTTGAAAAATAATTGTTCCTCTACCTATAAAGCTTTAAAAACGGTATTTACCAACCCTCTTTTGCAAGTTTGTTATACATAAATGAAATATTTCTTCACTAATTACCTGTCACATAGAACGTGAGGGCAGATATTTTCTTAGAAAAATCATTTTTCCACTAATCACACGTGGCAAAGGATATAATGTCAGATGATTTTGAAAAAAAGCAAAAAAAATAGGCACTAACCATTTACGGTTAATGCCCTTTGGGATAATCATTATTTATCTGTTTTTATCTGATTGCGAAAGTACACTTGCAGCTAAACTCTTTGTTGTTCCAGAATACTTATTACTGTTCATTACCATAGATGCCTTTGTTTCCATAGCTTTACCAGTAATTTTTCCGGTGTTTCTCTGTGACAATACACTTGCAGCTAATGACTTCTGAATTTGAGAACTATTATTCGATCTCATAATTTTTGAAGCCTGTGTTGATAATTTCTGTCCACTTGATTTTTTATTCATGTTTTGTCTCTCTTTCTTTTTAAGAGAGAATGTGATCATCAAACATTCTCGAACATATTGTTACTTATAATTTATTTATCGTTCTTTTCTTTGGCTTCTTTACGTGGAAAGCAAAATACCTTTTTGCCAACCTGCTTAGCATATAAACGATTTCCATTTCTTAATGTAATATATGCTGTAAAAACCATGTCAGTCTGGTCACATTTTACCATGCAATCTGCCTCCTTTCCAAAAGATTTTTCTCAGACGAATCCGAAAAAGTATGGAAATTGGCAGAAACAAATACTAAAATATATTTGAAAGATATGGTTTTAGTAGATGATCTTTTGTCTCTGCTATTTCCGCCAGAGTTCGTTTGAGGCCCTAATCTCAAATGAACTCTTTTTTTGGAATCAGAAAAGTTGCAAGCCTTATATCATAGTGACTGCTTCATTCAAATCAAACAGCATTAAATTCATTTCTGGAACTAATACGCCATTTACTCGATACGACAACTGACTCAAATCCCAATCACAAATTCTTGCAATCGTGTTAATCAAATCTTTTGCATTCCATCGAACCGACAAAACACCATTTGATTTTTCCTTATAAAACTGTACTGACTTATCATCATGTTCATCACATGCTTGAACCGCAATCTGTTTATCAGATTCGTTTATCAGAAGCTTTACATATGTTGGGTATTTCATCTTCATGATTACAGATTTGTTGAATGTAATACCATTACTTGTAATCGAAATATATGGTACACCCTCGCTAAAGTCAAACGTCTTAAAATTTGATAAATCAATCACTCTGCTCGCCTCCTTTCTGTTTTCTATATGATTATAACATATTCATCCATTCTGTTCAATCCTATTTATTTTCTTGTTTTCTTTTCGTCTTTTATTTGTTTTTTATTCATCTTTTGTTCTTCTATTATTTTATTATTTATTCACTTGTCATTTTGTACATTTGTATTAAAACTCATGCGAATACTTTTTATTTAAAAGAATTTAACTGAAAACAGATACAATTTTTATAGTAGTCAAAACAAAAGGCACTAACCATTTGCGGGTAATGCCTTTTCGGTTAATCATTATTTTCTATTTTTCTTCTGTCAGCTTCTGATACATTTTCATCAATTCTGCCACACAATCGGCTTCCGACATTTTAGTGCTGAATCCATAAGCCTCCATCACAGCTCTGTTGTTTGCGTTATGTGCTTTAAGTAATTCCGGCGGCATAGTCAACGGGTCATAAAGATCTGCAAGACTGCTATTTGGATAAAGTGCTCTGGCATTTAAGATTGCCTGTGCAGTTTTCTTTATCTTTTCTTTTTGTTCATCCGTAGGTGACGGCCATGGGAAATTATTGTAAACAATCGTATTAGAATAACTATAATCACTCTTTAATCTGCCACATACAACTCTTGTCCATGCCATATGAACATTCGACATCAATATACCAAACTCATAGCTTGTTGCAGATGGCATTGTAAAAAGTTTATCACCCGGAATAATTTCACCATCCAGATAATCCATTGGAATATATCTTCTGTTTTGTGATGACACCTTCGGTATCGCTATATACGGAGAATCATATTCAAGTATTGATGCAAATAATCCTGGAGTATCTGCAGCTTTTCTTGTATTATTTCTCGTGCTTGCCATTCTAAATTCACGAACTTTATCAATTCTTTCTCTGACAAGCGGACACCGTTTCAATAATGATGGATCTGCCCCAACCAGCCATATACAATATCTTGGTTTTCTATCAATAAAATCTTTTCCCATCATATAATGTCTGATGAAAGATATTGCCTGTGGCTCTTTAGATATCAATTCTTCTTTTTCTTCTTCCGTAAGTATCAAATATCCGCCATCTATTGCCTGTCCTCCTAATGAAATAGGTGGAACATCTGATAAAGGTTTCATTCTTTTTTCAATTGAAATATTATCTGCATCCAGCAGATAACCATTAATATTTTTTGCTACTATTATATCGTCCTTGGAATATATCTTCTTCTGATACTCTGCACCATTTTTTCTACTAAATCCTATAATGACACAATGTACATGTGCTTTGATTGAAGCCTCACTATCCCATATAAATGTTCTATATGCATAATCAATTTGTATTCCATCTTCAAACAGTGGTTTCCACAAAATGGAAACGCTCTCTCCCTGAGTAATTGAATTAGTCGATACAAGAGCTGCTCTGATATTTATATTTTCCTTCATGTAATCAGATGCCTTTTTATACCAGCAACTTACATAATCGAGATTACCTACACTTTTCCATCCAGCAAATATATCAGCAACATCTTCTTTTTGTTTTTCTCCCATCCACCTTGCACCAACGAAAGGTGGATTCCCCATTATATAAGATAATGACTTAGCCAAAACAACGCTGTTCCAATCTATCTTCAGTGCATTACCTTCTGCAATATTTACATACGTCTTCAACGGAAGGAAATCATCATTGAACCCATATACAATATTTTTTGTTTCCTCCATCATCTGTGATTCTGCAATCCACAAAGCTGTCTTTGCTACTGTCACGGCAAAGTCATTGATCTCAATTCCATAAAATTGTTGAATGGATACTCTGATTGGATTATGAACATCTCCCAACGTCATCTGACCACCAACTTTTTCACGAATGACTTCATTTTCTAACCGTCGAAGTGATAAATATGTTTCCGTCAGAAAATTTCCCGAACCACAAGCCGGATCTAAAAATGTCAGTAAAGCCAGTTTATTCTGAAATTCATCCAGACGTTTTACTTTTGTCCTCTGCACCTGTATTTTCAAAATCTCATGAAATTCCGTCTGCAATTTATCGAGAAACAACGGATCAATCACTTTATGTATATTGGAAATACTTGTATAGTGCATTCCACCGGATCTTCTCGTTTCTGGATTTAACGTTGACTCAAACACTGCCCCAAAAATTGTAGGGGATATATCACTCCAGTCAAAATCTTCAGAAGCTTTGGTCAAAAGTAATTCTTTGATTTCTTCTGTCAACGGCGGAATCTCAATAGTTTCATCTGAAAACAATCCACCATTCACATACGGAAACTGTGCTAAATCTTCTTCTAAATATTCGTCTCTCTCAGAGACAGGTGTATCCAAGACTTTAAACAGTTCCAGTAATGCACGCCTACAGTCTTTCACTTCATATGCTTTCAGATAATCATGGAAAATATTCCGTTTTCCAAAAATCCCAGCATCCTCGGCATAAAGACAGAACACAATTCGAACACATAAAGCATTCAGACTTTTCAGTTTATGCTCTCTTTTCTCTTTTTGTTCAATGGTTTCCTCTTTCGCTTTTACTTCTGGAATCTTATACTGTGTAAGGAATGCTTCATAAAGCAGTCCAACAATATCTCCTGCTTTAATCGATACTTCCATCTCGTGAGAGATTTTCTGCACATCTTTCTTTATTAAAATATCAAGCAACGGATACTTACTCGGTATTTCATCCAATGATATTTTTACTGCCTCCGGTACTCTGGCATTCATATCATAAATCCATATATCAGAGAAATTGCTGGTAATGATCCAACGTGCCTTTTCATCATATGGGAGATTATCATTATATCGTTTTGCTTGATCATACGGCGTCAGTTCTATTGAACCAGAATTCATAATCTTATGGTCCAGTGCTTTACCAAGACTCTTTTGTTCAATCAATACATGCGTTTCTGGAATATACACATCAATTCTTTTTGTATTTCCATCTACCACAACTTTTTTCTCAAATTCCACACGATCTGTCACATTCTCCATTCCAAGAACGTTTGACAGAAAATCAATCCAATATGATCTTCCATCCTCATCTTCTCTTCCTCTCCCCTTCCATTTATTTGCAAATTGGCGGGCAGCTTCCCTCTGTTCTGCATCGGTCATCGTTTTTTTCCTCCTGCGTATCCGTAAGCTCTCATATTCATAATCTATTAACTCAGACAGGTAAAGTACCGATACTTATCATGTATCTGTATATCATCATTCATCTGCAAAAATGTGTACTTTCCTGTAAAATGCTCATTTTTTCTCTACTACTCCATAATATCATAAAACAGCCTATCTTCCAACGATAGAAGTTCGTTGACGATACCTCCAAAGCACTTGTCAAAAAGTACACTTTCATGTAAAACACCCACCTTACAATAATTTGGCTTTTTCGTAAATTTCTGCACGATACCGAAAAGTTGATAAGGGCATATTACATTCTTTCGCAGCAGACGTTCCAGTTATTTTCCCGTTTTTCCACCGCTGATACACATCGTGAAAATTATCTGGCAATCTGCTTGGTGGTCTACCGAACCGCACACCTCTGGCTTTTGCCGCTGCAATACCTTCTGCCTGCCTTTGCCGAATATTTGTTCTTTCGTTTTCTGCTACAAATGACAGTACCTGCAATACAATATCTGACAGAAACGTTCCCATCAAATCTTTTCCCCGGCGAGTGTCAAGTAAAGGCATATCAAGAACCACAATATCAATTCCTTTATCTTTTGTGAGAATTCTCCACTGTTCCAGTATTTCCGCATAGTTACGTCCTAAGCGATCAATACTTTTTATATAAAGAAGATCATCTTTCCGGACACGTCGAATCATTTTTCTGTATTGTGGGCGCTTGAAGTCTTTTCCAGACTGTTTATCAATAAAAATATTCTTTTCTGGGATAGCCAACTCCTTCAATGCAATCAATTGCCGATCTTCGTTCTGATCCCGACTACTGACACGTATATATCCAAATATATTTCCCATCCTTGTTTCCTCCTGCATAGTCTCTGATAGGTGAAAAGCTGTCTTCCCCAAAAGAAAGACAGCTCCCCATGTCTTCTCTGAACTTTTTCACTCTAAACTACTCTCTTATTCAGGACAATGCTTTAAGGATCTGTTTCATGCACTTTTTCAACTTCATCCCATCTTTTAATCCCAGTCGATAAAAGAATTCCTCTGTATCTGCTCCACTGTTGAATATAGCATCACAATATTTCGTAATCGCTTCTTCCTGCTCCGGCGAAAGTGAAACTATTACTTTTTCATATTCTTCCTCGACTTTATCTGGTTCTGTATCTGTTTGCTGTTTTAATTTCCAGTCCGTATATGCCTTTCCCATGTGTTCTGTTATTGCCAGATTTAAAAATTCTTCAATTTCTTTTGTCATTTTCATAGATTCCCACCTGCTCTTTCTCAATCCTGTATCTCATTTGCCCTCCTATACATACACCAATTCGTTCAATACAATTTCCTGTGCACGATTCCTGATATTATTTGCCCTGCGAACCCATTCCATAGGATTCTGTGCTTTCAAGTCCTCTGTTACGCCCTCAGCACTTCTCATCTGTGCTTCAATCAGCTCAAAGCGTTCCTGTGCCTGTTCATTCACATCTGCCAGATGACTGTCCAGCCTGGCGGTCAGAAGAAGACAGCTATACATTCCTGATTTATGTTCTTTCAGATATTCCTTCCGTAGCATCCCCCAGCAGCCAATCGGTCTGGTTTCTTCCGGTAAGGATAACACTGGCAGATAATAATCTCCTACCAGTACATAATCCAATCCATTATTATCATCATGTATCTTTTTTCTTAATTCGCTCATGTGCTTGCCTCCCTCAGATTTTCCTTTGCTCACGTAAATATGCTTCAAATATACTTCTTCGAATCAAAACTTTCTTTCCAATCTTATAGACTGCTCCAGCTTCATGTGCCATGCGAATAACAGGTTTCATTCCCAACCGGTAATACTCACACGCCATATTGTAGGTCACATAGTCATGGCTCATAAATTCCAGATCTTCATCGTCAATCTCATCTGAAAACATCCATACATTACCGCTCATCTGTCTTCTTCTCCTTATCTTTTCCTGTTGCCGGTTCATGGAAACGTTCCAGGTAATCATCAAAAATATCACGACGAATCAGTACCGTTCCATCAATTCTGTAAATAGCTCCTGCATCACTGGCAAGCTCTAAGAGTTTCTTATGAGAGATACTGTAAATAATCTCTGCCTGTTGATATCGCAGATACTGTCGGCGTAATTTTCTTAAATGTTCCGGAACTTCCTTCATACTTGTAATCGGTTTGTACTTTTCATTCATAATGCTTTCCTCCAAAATTAGATTTACTGTTTTACAGAAGTTGACTGCCGGAATATAACTTTTCCACGAAAAAAAGCACCTCTTAGATCAACTCTAAGAAGTGCTCTTGCTTCATTGCCAAACCCGTGTCTTTCCACCTGAAATTCGTCATGCTTCATAACGATTCATTATTATCCCAAATTTTGTTGTCAAATTGTTGTCAAATGCGGTCTGACATCATGGTTTTAGACATTTTATATTTAATTTTAGTACAGCTTTGCACCAGCCGGAATGTGGTTATCAACCATCAGAAGATGAAGTTTTTCTTCTCCTTCTTCTTCGTGGATTGCACTAAGCAACATACCACAGGATTCAATTCCCATCATAGCTCTTGGAGGCAGATTTGTGATAGCGATCAGTGTCTTGCCTACCAGTTCTTCTGGCTCGTAATAAGCGTGAATACCGCTTAAAATCGTACGATCTGTGCCTGTTCCGTCATCCAGAGTGAACTGCAGAAGCTTCTTGGATTTCTTAACAGCTTCACATGCTTTTACCTTTACAGCTCTGAAATCAGACTTGCTAAAAGTATCGAAATCTACAAATTCTTCGAATAACGGCTCCACTTTTACCTTAGAGAAATCGATCACTTCTTCTTTCTCCGGTGCAGCTTCAGAAGTGCTGTTTGTTGTCTTGGAAACTTTCTTATCAGCGTCCAGTGACTTCATTGTCGGGAACAGAAGTACGTCACGAATTGCCTGGCTGTCTGTCAGGAGCATAACGAGACGGTCGATTCCGTATCCGATACCACCTGTTGGCGGCATACCGATCTCCAGTGCATTCAGGAAGTCTTCATCTGTGTGGTTGGCTTCCTCATCACCTGCGTCTGCAAGGGCATCCTGTGCTTTGAAACGCTCTCTCTGATCGATCGGGTCGTTGAGCTCGGAATATGCGTTACACATTTCCCATGTATTGATAAAGAGCTCGAAACGCTCTACCTTGTTCGGATCGGAAGGTTTCTTCTTGGTCAGCGGAGAGATCTCGATCGGATGATCCATGATAAATGTCGGCTGGATCAGCTCTTTCTCACAGTACTCCTCGAAGAAGAGGTTGATGATATCACCCTTCTTATGGCGATCCTCATACTCGATATGATGCTCGTCAGCAAGCTTCTTGGCTGCCTCATCATCTGCTACTTCGTCAAAGTCGATTCCTGCATATTTCTTGATGGCATCGTTCATGGTCAGACGTGCGAAAGGCTTTCCAAGATCGATCTCGATACCATTGTAGGAAATCTTTGTGGAACCGCAGACCTTCTCTGCAAGGTAACGGAACATGGACTCTGTCAGCTCCATCATTCCCTCATAATCAGTATATGCCTGATAAAGCTCCATCAGAGTGAACTCCGGATTGTGACGGGTATCAACACCCTCGTTACGGAATACACGGCCGATCTCGTAAACTCTCTCAAGTCCGCCTACGATCAGTCTCTTAAGATAAAGCTCCAGGGAAATACGAAGCTTAACGTCTTCGTTCAGTGCGTTATAATGTGTCTCAAATGGTCTTGCAGCTGCACCGCCTGCGTTGGAAACCAGCATTGGTGTCTCAACTTCCATGAAGTCACGCCCTGCAAGAAAGTTACGGATCTCCTTAAGGATCTGGGAGCGTTTGATGAATACATTCTTGCTGTCCTGGTTCATGATAAGATCCACATATCTCTGACGATAACGGGTATCTGTATCTGTCAGTCCGTGGAATTTCTCAGGAAGGATCTGTAAGCTCTTGGAAAGAAGAGTCATCTTCTCTGCATGAATGGAGATCTCACCTGTTCTTGTTCTGAAAGCAAATCCCTCCAGACCAAAAATATCACCGATATCAGATTTCTTGAAATCTGCATAGTAATCGGTTCCAATGGCATCTCTTGCCACATAAACCTGAATGTTACCCTGTAAATCCTGGATATTGCAGAAAGAAGCTTTTCCCATTACACGCTTGAACATCATACGTCCTGCGATTGATACATGGATCGGGCTTGCGTCCATGATGCTTCTTCTTTCTTCATAATCCTTCTTCTGAGCCTCTTTTGCCTGCTCTTCATCAAGACCTGTTACATCAAGCTCCTTGCGATCTTTGAGAAGCTCTGCCTCATGTGCTTCATAGAGATTCTTTACCTCAAGGGAATGATGTGTCTGATCAAATTTTGTGATCTGAAACGGGTCCCTGCCATTTGCCTGAAGGTCTGCCAGTTTGTCACGACGTACCTTAAGCAGCTGGTTTACATCCTGCTTCTTCTGCTCTGCCACTTGTTGGCCTCCTTAATCTATCTGTCGTTCAAGCGGATCTGTGCGATCCGCTCCGTTGTCTGCTTTATACGTTTCTCTGGATCTCAAGAACCTTATATTTCATGATTCCGGACGGCATCTCAACCTCAACGATATCGTTGGTGTGTGCACCGATCAGTGCTTTACCTACCGGAGACTCATTGGAGATCTTTCCCTCAAGGCTGTTAGCCTCTGTGGAACCTACGATCTTCAGCTCCATATCTTCCTCAAATTCATAATCATGAACCTTAACCTTGCAGCCTACGCTGATTCTGTCAAGATCGACTTCATCCTCTACTACAACCTCAGCGTTCTTGAGGATCTTCTCGATCTCCTCGATACGTGCCTCGATATCTCTCTGCTCATCCTTTGCTGCATCGTACTCTGCGTTCTCAGAAAGGTCTCCCTGCTCTCTGGCCTCTTTGATCTTTCCTGCTACTTCTTTTCTCTTAACAACTTTCAGATCGTGCAGCTCGTCTTCCAGTTTTCTAAGTCCTGCGTATGTGAGTAAGTTCTTCTTTGCTTCTTCCATTTTGCCTTACTTCCTTTCAAAACCGTGCTGTTTTTTCTGAAAAAAATACAGCTTCGGATATTTCTGTTGCTACCATTCCCAAGAGCTCTTTTTTCTAAAAAAGGGCGTAAAAATCTCAGGATATTCACAATTCCTGTATTATACCGAAAAGCCCCAGTATTGTCAAGCATTCCACGTCGAAAAAGGGTCCCTGAAATATGCAAAAAAAGCCGCGCGAAATCTCAGATTTCAACACGGCTTTTCTATATTATCCTGCCCGGTCTGATTCCTTATTTCTTCTCCGGAAAAAGATCTTTATAACGATTAGTCACCATCTGTGTCTGATACTCAAAATCCTGTTTATGCTGATTGACCAGTGTAGAAAGGATGATCCCGGAAAACCAGCAGATGATAGCTGTCAGGATCACAAACCCGCTGACGATCAGTGTCGGGATCTTTTCCACTGTCCCAACCTCCAGAAAATGTACCAGCACCGGAATAAAGAATACCATTCCCACCACAAACAGCACTGCTGCGATAAGGGAGAAGAACTCCAGCGGCTTGTAATTCTTGAACATTTTCACAATAGTCTTCAGGACCTTAAATCCATCTGCATAAGTATTCAGCTTGGACTCACTTCCCTCCGGCCTGTCACGATATTCAATGACTACATTCTCAACCTGCATGTTCTTATCGATGGCGTGGATCGTCATCTCTGTCTCGATCTCAAAATTCCTGGAAAGTACCGGGAATGTTTTTACAAAGCGGTAACTCATGGCACGGTAACCTGTCATGATATCCTTGATGTTGCTTTTGAAAAGACGGTTAATGGAACCTCTTACGATGCTGTTTCCAAAGTTGTGGAAAGGTCTCTTGTTCTCTGTAAAATATGTAGAAGAAAGGCGGTCACCAACTACCATGTCTGTGCCTTTCTCCAGAACCTTGCTGCACATTTCAGCTGCAAACTCTGCCGGATAAGTATCGTCGCCATCTACCATAAGATAACACTGCGCATCAATATCCCGAAACATACTGCGGATCACGTTTCCTTTTCCCTGCTGATACTCATAACGGACAACTGCCCCTTCTTTTCTGGCGATCTCGTCTGTTCCATCTGTAGAGTTATTATCATATACGTAGATCACAGCTTCCGGAAGTGCTTTTTTCATATCGCGGATAACCTTTGCTACCGTCTTGCTTTCGTTGTAGCAAGGAATTAAAACTGCTATTTTATCTGCCATTATTTTTCTCCTGTAAAACAAAAAAACTTTCTGCGGATTCCCGCTAACTGACTGTAGCACGCGCCCCGTTCCTTGTCAATAGAACGTTTCGTTTTCTCCGACATACTTTTCTTTTTTATCGCTCCAGTACCATGTCTGTAAGCTTTTTCAATTCTTCATAGCTTGAAATATTATTAGATTCTCTCCGGATTCCCGCACTGTGCCGCATACCGGCTGTATACCAGGCTACATGCTTCCGCATTTCGCGGATCCCGATATACTCACCCTTGATCGCGATCTGATCTTCGGCATGGCGCAGGATCATCTCGCAGACTTCCTCTGCGGTTGGTCTGGGAAGCTTTTCCCCGGTGTGGAAATAGTGGTTCAGCTCCCGGAAGATCCACGGGTTCCCACGTACTGCACGGCCGATCATCACCGCATCGCAACCAGTCTCTTTAAACATGGCTTCTGCAGTTTCCGGTGAAACGATATCTCCGTTTCCTATCACCGGAATAGTCACCGCTTCCTTCACCCTGCGGATAGCATCCCAGTCCGCCTGACCAGAATAATACTGCTGTCTGGTCCTTCCATGAACTGCGATGGCTGCTGCACCGGCATCCTCCACCCGTTTTGCGATCTCCACCACATCCACCGGCGTATTTTCATCAAAGCCAATGCGGACCTTCACCGTTACCGGCTTGGAAACTGCTCCGGAAACACTGCGGACGATCTCTTCGATCAGCTGAGGATCCTTCAGAAGAGCTGAGCCCTCGCCATTATTTACCACCTTGGGAACCGGACATCCCATATTGATATCGAGAATGTCAAAGGGACGCTCCTCAATGCTTTTTGCCACCTCTGCCATAAGGTCCGGCTCGCTGCCGAAAAGCTGCATGGATACCGGATGCTCCCCGGGATTGATCTCCATCAGCGCCTCTGTGTTCTTATTATGAAAAGAGATTGCCTTGGCACTGACCATTTCCATACAGATCAGGCCTGCACCCTGCTCCTTGCAAAGTCTTCGAAATGCCAGATCCGTAACCCCTGCCATCGGTGCAAGCACAAAGGGGTTCGGTATCTCCACATTTCCGATCTTCCACTGCATCTTCATGGATCATTCCTCAACGGCATCTGCTTTTTTCTGCAGTTCCTCATCCGGAATATCTCCCAGGAAAAATACCTTGTAATACATTTCCAGAGATTCCAGAAGCTCTCTTTTGTCCCGCTGGAGTTCCTTGATCTTCAGTGCACTTCCGATCTCGTCAAAACGGGCATCTGCCTCCAGTGCCTCAGTCTTAAACTGCAGACTGCCGTCCTCATCAAATTCCAGTGTCAGGATCCCGCCTACATCCTCTGTGAAAAGCACACACATGATCTGCAGCTCCTGCTTTACCGTCTCAGGAAGAGACGCAAAATCCTGGTTAAAATAATATTTCTGCTCATAAGAGCTTGCTCCGCAGAGCACAATGTTATCCTGATACATAAAATCTCCTTTATTTATAACTTGACACTCCCCACAGCTAAAGCAGGGAGATTCTTGTTTTTTCCACTACTGCAATAAAACATCAACGGAAAATCGTTGCCGGAAATTTTATCCGATCTGTGCTGCATGTTTTACACATAGCTGTATAAACCACGTACAGAAACCTCTCCGGAATTTACTTCCTCGACTGTACCGTCTGCACGCTCTACCAGAAGCTCTCCGCCGGCATTGATCCCTCTTGCGATCCCCTCATATGGATCATTCTGATCCAGTACACGTACCGGCTGGTTCAGATTGGCCAGCATTTTCTCATAATCCGGTTTCAGGCCGCTGAGATCCTCTGTCTGTACAAATCTCTCATAATTTTCCTCAAAATGCTTCATCACAAGTCCGACTACCTGTGCCCGGTCAAAGGGATGTCCGCTTTCCAGATACAGAGAGGTAGCCTTATCTGCCATTTCTTCCGGGAAGCTTTCCATATTTACGTTAATCCCGACTCCGATAACTGCACAGCCGATCTTATCCTGCTTCATGGTCATTTCGGTTAAGATACCGCAGATCTTTTTGCGGGAAACAACTACATCGTTAGGCCATTTGATCCCTACATCAAGACCGAGCTCTGCCACTGCCTGTGCAACCGAAAGTCCCATAACAAGTGTCAGCATCGGCGCCTTCTGCGGAGAAAATTCCGGGCAAATAAGGATACTCATAGTAATGGCACTGTCCGGCGGCGCACTCCATCGTCTTGTAAAACGTCCGCGTCCTGCGGACTGATATTCTGCCACAAACAGCTCTCCGTGTCCTGCGCCTTCTTCCCTCCAGGCACGTTTTCCCCAGAGGTTTGTGGAATCTGTTTCTCTTGCAAAATGGACGGTTTTGCCCGCCCATTTTGTATGTGTTGCCTGTGAAATTATTTCTTCATTAAATAAATCTGACATTATTTCTCCGGCTCTCCTAATGTTGCAACGATCACAGCCTTAATGGTGTGCATACGGTTCTCAGCTTCGTCGAATACCTTGGACTGCGGAGACTCGAATACTTCGTCTGTAACCTCCATATCTGTAAGGTTGAAACGCTCGCCCATCTCTTTTCCGATCTTTGTCTTAAGATCATGGAATGCCGGCAGACAGTGAAGGAAGATTGCCTTTTCACCGGCGTTCTCCATTACATGTCTGGTAACCTTGTATGGTGTCAGGTCGTGGATACGCTCTGTCCATACTTCGTCAGGCTCGCCCATGGATACCCATACATCTGTGTAGATGATGTCCGCATCTTTTGTTCCTGCCTCCACATCCTCTGTGAGAGTGATGGTGGAACCTGCCTCTTCTGCCCACTGCTGACACTGTGCTACAAGCTCATCATTCGGGAAATATTTCTTGTTGGTGCAGGCTACGAAATCAAGACCAAGCTTGGAGCATACAACCATCAGGGAGTTACCCATGTTGTAACGGGCATCGCCCATGTATACAAGCTTCAGGCCTTTCAGTTTGCCGAAATGCTCACGTACTGTCAGCATATCTGCAAGCATCTGTGTCGGATGATACTCGTTTGTCAGACCATTCCATACCGGTACACCTGCATGCTTCGCAAGCTCCTCAACAATATCCTGACCGAAGCCACGGTACTCGATTCCCTCATACATTCTTCCGAGAACTCTTGCAGTATCTGCGATGCTCTCCTTCTTTCCGATCTGGGATCCTGTGGGATCCAGATAGGTAGAACCCATTCCCAGATCATGAGCTGCCACTTCGAAGGAACAGCGTGTTCTTGTGCTTGTTTTTTCAAAGATCAGGGCAATATTCTTACCTCTGTAATACTCATGAAGCTCTCCTGCTTTTTTCTTTGCCTTCAGATCTGCTGCAAGGTCGATCATGTAAGTGATCTCTTCCGGTGTAAAGTCTTTCAGTGTCAGGAAATTTCTTCCTTTAAGATTCATAATATGTCCTCCTCACGGCTACAAATTTATTTCTGCTCTGCCGGTTTATCTGTCATGATTTCCTTCAGGGATGTTGCCAGCCCTGCGATGCCCTGTATCTCGGACGGAATGATGATCTTCGTTGCCTTGCCGTCAGCAACCTTTGTAAGAGCCTCCAGGCTCTTCAGAGTAAGAACAGATTCATCTGCTCCTGCTTCCTTGATCATACGAAGTCCTTCTGCAGTTGCCTGCTGTACTTTAAGGACTGCCTGTGCCTGTCCTTCAGCCTCTTTGATCATACGCTCCTTCTGAGCCTCCGCATGAAGGATCGCCGCCTGCTTCTCAGCCTCAGCATCCAGGATAGCGGACTGTTTTTTACCCTCTGCAACAAGGATGGTGGAACGTTTCTCTCCTTCTGCTTTCAGAATGGCTTCTCGTCTCTCACGCTCAGCCTTCATCTGTTTCTCCATGGCATCCTGGATGGCTGCCGGAGGAATGATGTTCTTAAGCTCCACACGGTTAACCTTGATTCCCCATGGATCTGTAGCCACATCAAGGGAAGCACGCATCTTGGTATTGATAACCTCTCGGGATGTCAGTGTCTCATCCAGCTCCATATCACCGATGATGTTACGAAGTGTTGTAGCAGAAAGATTCTCGATAGCCATGATCGGATTCTCAACGCCATATGCGTAAAGCTTCGGATCTGTGATCTGGAAAAATACAACCGTATCGATCTGCATGGTTACATTATCTTTGGTAATTACCGGCTGCGGTGGAAAATCCACAACCTGTTCTTTCAGGTTTACTCTTCTTGCAACACGCTCAATGAACGGAACCTTGAAATGGATTCCTGTACTCCAGGTAGCCTTGTAAGCGCCAAGACGTTCCAGTACCACTGCATAGGCCTGCGGTACAATGCGGATACAGGATGCAAGTACCCACAGCACAAGAACGATGACTACAAGCAAAACAACAACTCCACCCATAATTTAGCCCTCCTTGCTAATTTCTTTTACGATCAGCTTCACTCCGCGGATCTCTTCGATCTCAACCACTGCACCTGTTGGAATTTCTTCCCCGTCATCTGCGGTCCGTGCAGTCCACTCGATGTCATTGATCCTCACCTGCCCGGTCTGGGCCAGGTTGTTGACCGGCTGTATCACTACGGCTCTTTTTCCCAGAAGACTCTCTGCATTGGTCTTTTCCACGCCCTTGTTCATGTAGCGGACCGCCAGAGGTCTGGTAAAGATCAGAAGCACCACGGAAACTCCGAAAAATAAAAGGAGCTGTACAACAATTCCCCCACCAAGCCACGAGGCAATGCACGCCACAAGAGCACCGCCTGCAAACCAGACAGTGGTAAGTCCTACCGTGATTGCTTCAATTACCAGTAAAATTGCCAGTATTCCAAGCCAGGCCAAAGGTGTCATAAAACCCCTCCTCTCTTATTCTCTTCTCTGTCTTGCAGCTTCGTACATCAGGATTCCTGATGCCATGGCAGCATTCAGCGATTCTACCTTTCCGCACATGGGAATGCGGATCAGACAGTCTGCTGCCTCCGCCGCCTGATCAGTCAGGCCCTTTCCCTCGTTTCCGATGAAAAATGCGGTACCACCCTTATAGGATTCCTGATCATAGGAATTCTCACCCTTCAGATGAGCTGCAAAACTGCGGATTCCCTTTTCTTTCAGCTTCTTTTCTAATGATACCACATCTTCCACGTATAGAAAAGGCATTCTGTAAATAGAGCCCATGGTAGAACGGATCACCTTGGGATTTGTGATATCCACGCAGGTTTTTGTGAGGAAAACTCCGCTTACGCCGGCGCCCTCACCGGTCCTGAGAATGGTTCCCGCATTTCCCGGATCCTGAAGATCCTCCAGAACCATGACCAGAGGATTTTTTCCCGCCAGTACCTCCTCCTCGCTCCAGGAAGGCAGCTTCAGAACTGTCAGGATCCCCTGGGGAGTCTTGGTATCACACATCTGACGGAATACGGAATCCTTCACGATCTCACAGGGATATTTTTCTGCCTGGGACATCAGCTCTTCATCCCGGGAAACGGCCTCGGAAACAAACACTTGGGAAACCCAGCTTTCCGGTGCTTCCAGAAACATTTTCCGGCCTTCTGCCACAAAAAGTCCCTGCTCTCTTCTGGCTTTTGCCTTCTGGTTCAGCTGCATGACATTTTTTATTTTTGCATTTGATACACTGGTTATCATACTTTTATTTCTCTCCTTCCGGCAATCCGTATTCGGTTAACGTAATTCCTCACGACTTGCATTCAGATCCTTGTTTTTTCCTATGGCGATTATGGAACAGTTGTCCGGAAGCGGTTCGGAAGGATCCAGATCTACCGTGACATTTTCACCCTGCTTGATGCCAATGATATTAATGTGAAAACGCTCCCGTACATTCAGATCTGCCAGATTTTTTCCAATCCAGGATACCGGCATGGAAAACTCCGCCATACTGAACTCCGCCGAAAGCTCAAACACATCCAGATACCCGCCGGACATAAGATTTCTGGCAACCCGCAGTCCCATGGACTGTTCCGGATAAATGATCTTATCTGCACCAATTTTGTCAAGTATACGTCCATGAAGAGAATTCATACTTTTTGCAACTACAAAGGGCACTCCCAGATCTTTGGCCTGCATGGTTGCGGAAATACTGGCTTCCAGATTTTCGGCAACTGCGATAATGGCTACATCCACATTCTGAACTCCCAGAGCCTTCAGGATTCCCGGTTCACGGACATCTGCTTTTACCGCATAGGTTACTTTTTCGGAAATCTCTTCGATATTTTCTTCTTTGTCATCAATGGCAAGGACATCGCAGTCTGACTCTGCCAGCGTCACCGCCAGAGTCATTCCAAACTGTCCAAGCCCGATCACGGCAAAAGATTTATTTTTCATTCTATTCTCCTGTTTAACCGATCATGATATCTTCTTCACCGAGATGCGTGGTGCTTCCCGGCCTGTTGCGTACACGCATCACAACTGCTGTTCCAAGTGTCAGCGGTCCGATACGTCCCAGATACATGGTAAGGATCACGATCCACTTGCCTGCCACATTCAGCTGAGGTGTCAGTCCTCTGGAAAGTCCTACTGTAGCCCCCGCAGAAGTGATCTCATATAAAACATCTGCCAAATCCACTCCCGGCATTACTGCGGACAAAAGCACCGTCATGGTAAAAAGGATCAGCACACTGGTTCCTGCAACAACCATGGCAGAACGGAGATAGCTCTCACGGATCCTGCGGCCGTATACCTCTACATCCTTTTTTCCCTGAAGATATGCTGCAATAGAAAGGATCAGAACCGCAATGGTAGTAGTCTTCACACCACCGGCAGTGCCCATGGGTGATCCTCCGATAAACATCCACAGTAGGGAAATGATCACGGTAGGTGTGGACAAAAGCGACTGATCCATGGTATAAAATCCCGCCGTACGTGTTGTCACTGACTGGAAAAAGGATGCCATGAGCTTTGTTCCCAGTGGTGCCCCCTTCAGCGTGGAAGGGTTTCCGGATTCAAAGATAAATACCAGAAATGCTCCTGAAAATACCAGGATCCCGGTCATCGTAAGGACCAGCTTGCTCTGAAGCCGCAGTACACGAAAAACTCTGGATGGGGAGAGCTCTTTTCTCAGAACCTTGCGGAATTTATCCCACAGATCCCACCAGACGATAAATCCAAGACCTGACACAATGATCAGGCCAATCGTAGTGATATTGACCAGCGGATTGCTCACATATACCGAAAGGCTTGTTTCCCCGAAAAGATCGATCCCTGCGTTGCAGAATGCAGATACCGCCAGAAATATGGCATGCACCAGACCTTTTTTTATTCCAAATTCCGGTACAAAGCAAAACGCATACAGGACCGCACCGATTCCTTCTGCAAGAAACACGCATTTCACCACACTGCGGACTACAGCCACGACTCCACCCATTTCATCCAGGTTGTAGGATTCCTTGATGATCCGCCGGTTTTTCAGGGAAATTTTCCGCCGGAGGCTGATGAATATCATATTCGCCAGTGCGATCAGTCCGATCCCGCCGATCTGTATCAGGCACAGGATAACCGCTTTTCCAATGGGGCTCCACTGGACTGCCATAACAACTGTGGAAAGTCCTGTTACACATACGCTGGTCGCCGCTGTAAAAACAGCATCCGGGAAGGTAACAGCCTGCCCGGGTGCACTGCAGAACGGCATCCACAAAATAAGTCCACCTACAAAAATCACCCCCGCAAAGCCGAGGGCAATTATTTGTGACGTATTCAGTTTATGCAATCCGTCTGAAACTTTTTTCAAGTTCATATTTTTTATTTATTGTAGTTGTGAGAAAGAGAATTGCAAACCTCCCACATGTAGGAATCTACATTCTTCTGCATTGCAAGAGCCTCATTGATGTCAAAATCAACGAACTCACCGTGGCGATATCCAACAACACGGCTGCGTTTACCGGCAACAAGAAGGTCTACTGCAAGAGCACCCATCATGGACGCATATACACGGTCCTTACATGTAGGGCTTCCACCACGCTGCATGTGACCAAGGATAGTTGCACGTGTCTCGATGCCTGTTGCAGCCTCGATACGTTTTGCCATAGCCTCTGAATGGCCGATACCCTCAGCATTTACGATGATATGGTGTTTCTTGCCTTTCTTACGGCTCTCTACGATATTGTCAATAAGCTTCTGCTCGTCGTAATCATATTTCTCCGGGATCAGGATATCCTCAGCACCGTTTGCGATACCGCACCATACTGCAAGGTATCCGGCGTTACGTCCCATAACCTCGATGATACTGCATCTCTCATGGGATGTGGATGTATCACGTACCTTGTCAATAGCTTCCATAGCTGTATTTACAGCAGTATCGAAACCGATGGTGTACTCGGTACATGCGATATCAAGGTCAATAGTTCCCGGCAGGCCAATGGTATTGATTCCAAGGTTCGCAAGCTTCTGAGCACCTGCGAAGGATCCGTCTCCACCGATAACAACAAGGCCGTCGATCCCATGCTTTCTGCAGATCTCTGCAGCCTGCTGCTGTCCTTCCTCTGTTCTCATCTCTGCACATCTGGCAGTATAAAGAATTGTTCCGCCTCGCTCAATCGTATCGGAAACGTCTCTTGCTGTCATATCTCTGATCTCTTCATTTAAGAGACCGCTGTATCCTTTATAGATTCCCTTTACGTTCAGTCCGCTGCTTAATCCTCTTCTGACAACAGCACGGATTGCAGCATTCATTCCAGGTGCGTCACCGCCACTGGTCAAAACGCCGATCGTTTTGATTTTGTTCTCTGCCATATTGTTATCCTCCATCTTATGAAACAACCTATTGTAATACACATATTCGGGTATAGTTTATAGCATTTTTATAAGTTTTTCAATACTCTCTCCACAATTTTAACATTGGAACTTCCATATTTTTTACACATGCGCTCCAGCCAGGAATCCTCGATATGGACCTGATAAGCAGGGGGAAGTTTCTTCATTGCCTTGACATCTTTGAGATAAATAACCACCGTGCTGTTTCCTCTGGATTCCATCAGATCGTCTACCAGACCGGTCTCGGCTTTTGCGTACTCTTCCCGGCTTTCAAACTGGAGCCACAGTTCTCTTGGCATATCATCAAAAAGACGGACCTTTTCCAGGATCAGCTTGCTGGCTTTGTCGTCTTCTGCGGATACTCTTCCCTGAATAAAGAGCCGGGCATCTTCATTCAGGAACATCTGGCATTTTTCGTAATCACGTGGAAATACCACAACCTCCACGGTGCCTACCAGATCTTCCACTGTAAGGAACGCCATTACCTTATTATTCTTTGTATATTTTATGGTTTTATCCGTGATCATTCCACCCACGATCACTTTCTGGTTATCGTAAACCTCCGGTATCCCTGTTTCATCATCCGGCTGAAAATCAGAAGTTTTTGCAGAGATCATTTTTTCCATCATATTCCGGTAACGCTCCAGCGGATGACCGCTGAGATAGATGCCGAGAACTTCCTTCTCAAAGGTCAGTATCGTCTCCTTCGGATATTCTGCTGCCTGCGGCATACGGATCTCAAATTCCTTTTTATCTTCTTCAGGCGCAATATCAAAAAGACTCAGCTGTCCCGCCATGGTATGCTTCTTATCCTGGTTGATACTGTCTATGATCTGCGTATAAACCGTCATTTTCTGATTCCGGTTTCCCTCCAGGCAGTCCAGCGCTCCGGCCTTGATCAGATTTTCCACAACTCTCTTGTTGATCTGGTCGATATTTCGCTCAATAAATGTTTTCAGGGAGGTATATTCTCCGTGCTCCTCACGCTCCCGCACAATCCCCTCGATTACCGGACGGCCGATACTCTTGATGGCAGAAAGTGCATAACGAATGGAACCATTGTCAACAGAAAAGCCATAAACACCATGATTGATATCCGGCGGAAGGATCCGGATCCCCATCTGGCGGCATACCGAAATATACTCGGCAACCTTGTTCGGCATTTCCACAACGGATGTCATCAGTGCAGCCATAAATTCTACCGGATAGTAATATTTGAGATATGCCGTCTGGTAGGAAACCACTGCATAAGCGGCAGCATGAGACTTATTGAAGGCATACTTTGCAAAATCTGTCATCTCATCGTAGATCTTGTTTGCGATCTCCTCGGAAATACCGTTGGCGATACATCCCGGTACTCCCTCTTCCACGTTTCCGTAAACGAAATTCTGGCGTTCTTTTGCCATAACAGAAGCTTTTTTCTTGGACATGGCACGGCGCACCAGGTCACTTCGTCCAAGGGTGTAGCCTGCAAGCTCACGGACGATCTGCATAACCTGCTCCTGGTATACGATACAGCCATAGGTCGGCTTCAGGATCGGCTCCATCTGCGGACAGTCATAACGGATGGTATCCGGACGGTTTTTTCCGCGGATGTACTGCGGAATGAAATCCATGGGGCCCGGACGGTAAAGCGAAATTCCCGCGATCACGTCCTCAAGGCTCTGAGGCTTCAGCTCCTTCATGAAGCTTTTCATTCCGGCACTCTCCAGCTGGAACACGCCGTCAGTACGTCCTGTTCCGAGAGAATCCAGTACCTTTTTGTCATTGTAGTCGATCTTTTGCATATCCAGAAGCATACCGGTACTTTTTTCCACCATTTTCACAGCATTCTGGATAACCGTCAGGGTACGGAGACCCAGGAAATCCATTTTCAGAAGTCCCAGCTCTTCCAGTGTTGTCATGGTAAACTGCGTGACAATGGAACCATCCTGTGCTCTGGAAAGGGGTACGTATTCCGATACATCCTTCTGGCTGATCACAACACCTGCCGCATGCATGGAGGTATGCCTCGGAAGCCCCTCCAGACGTTTTGCCAGATCGATCAGACGATGGATATCGTCCTGTTCCTCGTAAGCCTTGCGAAACTCCGGATTCATTCCCAGTGCCTTGTCAATGGTGATATTCAGCTCCTGTGGGATCATCTTGGCGATGGTGTCCACCTGGGCATAAGGCATATCCAGAACACGGCCTACATCACGAATGACACCGCGGGCTGCCAGTGTACCGAAGGTAACGATCTGAACCACGCAGTCATCACCATATTTTCTTCTTACATAATCAATAACCTCCTGTCTCCGTTCGAAGCAGAAATCCACATCGATATCCGGCATGGATACTCGCTCCGGATTCAGGAAACGTTCAAAGAGCAGATCATACCGGATCGGGTCCAGCTGGGTGATCCCAAGTGTATAGGCAACCAGGCTTCCTGCGGCAGAACCTCGTCCCGGACCGACCATGATATCGTTGTCCCTGGCATATTTGATAAAATCCCATACAATGAGAAAGTAATCTACATATCCCATGTTTTTGATCGTAGACAACTCATAATCCAAGCGCTTTTTCAGCTCCTCTGTTACCGGATGATACCGCTGCTCAAGTCCCTCATGGCAAAGCTTGTTCAGATATTCCCAGGAGGTAAATCCGTCCGGCACATCATATTTCGGCAGCTTGGTCACACCAAATTCAATCTCCACATGGCATCTCTCCGCGATCCTGTGCGTGTTTTCCAGCGCTTCCAGCGCATATGGGAAAAGCCTCACCATCTCCTCCGGTGATTTCACATAGTACTGGCCACCCTCATAGCGCATTCTGTTCTCATCGCTGAGCTTTTTCTGAGTCTGCAGACAAAGAAGAACATCATGTGGTTCCGCATCCTCTGCCATAGTGTAATGCACATCATTGGTGGCAACCAGATCGATCCCCGTCTCTCTGTGCATACGGAGAAGCTGCTGGTTTACGGTCTGCTGCTCCGGGATCCCATGGTCCTGAAGCTCCAGAAAGAAATTTCCTTTTCCGAAAATATCCTGGTAACGTAATGCCGCGATCTTGGCATCCTCATACATTCCACGTGCAAGATATCTGGCGACCTCTCCCGCCAGGCAGGCACTTAAGGCAATGATACCCTCGTGATATTTTTCCAGAAGCTCCAGATCCACACGTGGCTTGTAATAAAACCCTTCCACGAATGCCTTGGATACAATTTTCATCAGGTTGCTGTATCCCTGATTATTCTCAGCCAGCAGGACCAGATGATAATAACGGTCATCCCCACTTCCCACTTCTCTGTCAAAACGGGAGCCCGGAGCCACATAAACCTCACATCCGAGGATCGGATTGATCCCGGCTTCTCTTGCAGCCCTGTAAAAATCGATCACACCATACATAACGCCATGATCGGTGATCGCCGCACTGTCCATACCCAGCTCTTTTACTCTGGCTACATATTCTTTGATCTTATTGGAGCCATCCAGAAGGCTGTATTCTGTATGGACATGTAAATGTGTAAACTCCAAATTTATTCTCCTTATCGTAAAAAACAGGGCTCCGGATCCTCCCCGCTCTGCACTTTTCTCTGAACGTGCCGGAGCGTGTCTGATCCGGAGCCGGTCAACACCTTGTTATTTTTTAATGTAGATCCTCTTGTCACGGATCTCTACTTTTCCTTCCTTCATCAGATGACCGACTGCACGCTTGAATGCGTTCTTACTGAGGCCAAACTCTCTCTTGATGACTTCCGGTGAGGCATGATCATCAAATGGCAGCACCCCTGCAAATTCCTCGATCACGCTGAATACGCTCTCTGCATCCTCATTGATCTGGATGTAAGCCTTCTGGCGGTCACTGACGTTCATCTTGCCATCCTCTTTCACCTCTGTGACACGAAGATCAAGAATAGCTCCCGGTCTGTACTTGCCTGTTGCCTCCCGTGCCGGGATCAGAGCGGAATATTTATCATCTACCGCAACAAAAACGCCGAAATTCCCACTGACCTCATAGACACGCCCCTTTACCGAATCTCCCGGTACATAAGGAGTTCTGGTGGAAAGATAATGATACACCTTCATGGTTGCACAGAGTCTGCTGCTCTTATCTACATAAAGAGCTACCAGGCACTCCTCGCCTTCACGGACCCGGTTGGTCTGCTCATGATACGGAAGAAGAAGATCCTTCTCCAGTCCCCAGTCAAGAAAAGCACCGATCCTGGTAACCTGTTTTACCTTAAGGACTGCTGTCTGTCCTACCTGAAGCATCGGCTCACGGGTAGTTGCGATCAATCTGTCCTGGGAATCCTTATAGATGAATACTTCGATCTCATCACCTGCTTTGGTTCCTTCCGGTACCTGTTTGGACGGAAGAAGCACCCGCTCATTCTGAGGTGCGTTTCGGTCCTCTCCAAGATATATTCCGAAATCCACGGTTTTTACAACCAGTAATTTCTGTTTTTTACCTAATTCTATCATTCTTACTCCTGTTCCTTAAAACTATATATGATCATTTACTATTTGCTGTCTGTCCTGCATTATAACATAAGAGAATTATTATAGAAAGCACAAAAAAGGCAGCTTCGGAAATTTCTTTCCGTCACTGCCTTTTATTTGACATTCATGGGGGAATCTGCCCCACATTGGGTCAGTCTGTTATTCTGTTGGTTTCTCAACCGGCATCGGGTTCATCATTTTAATGACAAAAAGTACGATCAGCATCAGCACGATTCCCACCGGAAGAGCGATCCATGCTGTTTTTACAAAGCCTGCAACAATATAAGTTACAAAGGATACTGCCGCAGCCAGGATCGCATACGGAAGCTGTGTGGAAACGTGAGTCACATGATCACACTGTGCTCCTGCGGAAGCCATGATCGTTGTATCGGAGATCGGTGAGCAGTGGTCTCCGCAAACTGCACCTGCCATGCAGGCGGACATGGAAATGATCATCATCTCAGGACTGGATTTCTCAAATACCGCAACAACGATCGGGATCAGGATACCAAAGGTTCCCCAGGAAGTACCTGTAGCAAATGCAAGTCCACATCCAACCAGGAAAATAATGGCCGGAAGGATAACTTCAATACCACCGGCAACAGAACGCATGGCTTCTTCTACGAATACCGCTGCACCAAGTGAGTCTGTCATAGCCTTCAGTGTCCATGCAAAGGTCAGGATCATGATCGCCGGTACCATAGCCTTGAATCCTTCCGGGATGCATCCCATACAGTCTCTGAAATTGACCACACGGCGGATCATATAGAAAATAATGGCAAACACCAGACCAAAAGCACTTCCCATTGCAAGGCCTGTAGAGGCATCACTCTGTGAAAATGCGGTAACAAAATCTGTTCCGCTGAAAAATCCTCCTGTATAGATCATACTGATGACACAGCAGATAACAAGCATAACGATCGGGATCACAAGATCGATCACCTTTCCTCTCGGATTCGGTGTCTCATCATCCGTTGCATTCTCATACGGTCTTGCAGATGTTGTATAAAGATCTCCGTTCAGAGCATTGATCTCATGTGTTCTCATGGCACCAAACTCGGTTTTCATCAGTACCATGCCAACCATCATTACAATAGTAAGGATCGCGTAAAAGTTATACGGGATGGTTCTTACAAAAATCGCAAGTCCATCCTGTCCCTCTACGAATCCGCTGACTGCAGCAGCCCAGGATGAGATCGGTGCGATGATACATACCGGAGCGGCTGTCGCATCGATCAGGTATGCAAATTTCGCTCTGGATACGTGATGTCTGTCAGTTACCGGACGCATAACGCTTCCTACTGTCAGACAGTTAAAATAATCGTCAATGAAGATCAGGATTCCAAGGATGATCGCTGCAAGCTCTGCACCTACACGTGTGTGGATCTTTTTGCTGGCCCATCGTCCGAATGCGGCAGAGCCGCCGGCCTTGTTCATCATACATACCACAGATCCCAGGATTACCAGGAAGATCAGGATACCTACGTTATAGCTGTCAGCAAGAACCTTGATGATTCCTCCCTCAAAAATCTGTGTTACCGTTCCTTCAAATTTAAATCCGGAATAGATCAGTGCTCCTACTACAATTCCCACAAACAGAGAACTGTATACTTCTTTTGTGATCAGTGCAAGGACGATCGCAACAAGAGGTGGAAGCAGTGCCCAGATCGTTGCATACAGAGCAGGCTGGTAAGTCTCCTCCGCATCCGCAGCCAGCACAGTCAGGGGACTTGCCAGTGCGCCCATGAATACCATTGCCATAACAGACAATGCTGTTCCTGCTTTTTTACTCATTTTTCTCCTCCCTTTTCGGGGACAAAAAAACGGAGGCTGTCTCTTCTTAAGAACACCTCCGGTTAAATAATCCTTATTTAACTAATAGCCTGTCAGAAAATCTCCATTCAGCATATTAAATGCAGATCTCCCGAAGTGCTACCGATAGCGCTCCACATCCGTGACAGTACAACGCATATTCTGCGTTATCCCAGCACCCTGTCATCTGGCCTTCCAGAGCACTTCGGCAGATTTTCCTTTCTTTATGAACAGCCTGCCAGGGCCTTGCATCCATAAATACTGATAAAATCCGCGCCTCTATCTTCTTATCCGTGACCGTTTGCCCTCCGCAGGACTTCCCGGCCATCTTTTTTTCTTTATACTGTAGCAGTTTCCGACATAAATATCAAGTAGTTTACACAGATTCCTGCCATTCAGACCAATATTGTTACTTTTCACTCCGTTTTCAGTAACACGCTTCGCGGAATATTACCAGCGAACTGTAATCCAATTTTGCCTTATTTACTGCTCATTCAGCAGCCACTTCACATCCACTCCCAGCACCTTTGCAAACACCCGCAGTTCATAATCTGCTACAAAACGTTCTCCTCCTTCGATCCGGCTGATACTGTCACGCTCCAGCATCACTCCTTCCACCTGCATTTTTGCTGCCAGCGCAGATTGCGACATCCGTTTCATATTCCTCATCTGGCGTATTTTTTCTCCGGAAACGTTCTTTTTTCCCTGATAAGTGTATATTTTCATCCTGCCACCTATTTTAATAAATGTGTTAATGTTCTGCATTTTTCTTGACATTAGCATATATTTCGGCGGCACCTGTGTTAAAGGTCAGCAAATCTGACATTTTCTGCATTTTTCGACAAAAAATGCCGCGGTACTGTTCCGCGGCATTTCCACTCAAGCGGATATTGACGATCCACCATCGGGTTAAACTGTTTTTTCTTCTGATCAGTCTTCCTGTCCTACCTGACCATAATATGCATTTGCACCATGTTTTCTGTAGTAATGCTTATCCTGAAGCTCCTGCGGTGCCGGTTTTACATCCGGATTGATCAGCTCGCAGCGAGATGCCATCTTGGCAACCTCCTCAAGAACAACTGCGTTATGAACTGCCTCATGAGCATCCTTACCCCAGGTAAAAGGTCCGTGGTTCT
Organism: Blautia sp. aa_0143; assembly: GCF_004167315.1. Taxonomy (NCBI): domain Bacteria; kingdom Bacillati; phylum Bacillota; class Clostridia; order Lachnospirales; family Lachnospiraceae; genus Blautia; species Blautia sp. aa_0143. The sequence goes on along the minus strand of NZ_RCXU01000015.1, from coordinate 5,667 downwards.
TACACAGCACAGCCGGTACTGCTTCATAATCTTTGTTTTTGAAATAATCAGCAATAAGAACTCCCGTGTTCTTCTCATATGCCTCTTCGATCTCTCTTTTGGTCAGATTACGTACACATGGTACTTCTCCGTAAATGTAATCTGCATGTGTGGTTCCATAACACGGGATCGATCTGCCTGCCTGCGCCCAGCTTGTTGCCCAGGATGAGTGGGTATGTACGATACCGCCGATATTCGGAAACGCTCTGTAAAGAACTGCATGTGTCGGTGTATCAGAGGATGGATTGTATCTTCCTTCTACTTTATTTCCATCAAGATCTACCACTACCATGTCTTCCGGTGTCAGCTTGTCATAATCCACACCACTTGGCTTGATCACAAAAAGTCCCTGCTCCCTGTCGATCCCGCTGACATTTCCCCATGTAAAGGTAACAAGACCATATTTTGGCAGATCTATATTTGCTCTGTAAACTTCTTCTTTTAATTTTTCAAGCATAGCGCGCCCTCCTTTTACGGTATAGTTGTTTCAAAAACGATGTACTAATCTCTACCGCCTGTATTTATTTTGTAAACTCAACTACTGCGTAAGGTTCTTTATCCTCCGCGTTGAGAACTACAGCTTCTTTATTTTCTGTCATATATACTTCCGGAATGATAACATTATCCAGTACTGCCTGACGTTTATATTCAACACGAAGCTGACCAACTTTAAAATCCTCAGGCAGATGATCCGCTGCCATCCGGATATACTGACAGTTGTTCACATGATGATTGGTGTCCAGATGATGCTTCTGTACGGAAAAAGCATTCTGCACTTCCCGTTCCTTCGGAAGCGCAATCTTTCTTGGTGCATAATCCATCTCTATTTTTTCGCCCAGATCATAGGGATCTGTATCTGCCGGTGTCAGCTTTTCCGGAAGACCGGTTTCTGTATTGATAAAGGACCAGTAGGAATTGGCCCATGCCAGCTTCTCACCATCCATTGTCTCAAGAATAAAATTACGCATTCCGATAAATCCACGGAATCCATAAGGAATTGTTGTTACTTTTATATTTTCACCAAGCTTCGGATATCGCTTCACGATCACCTGCCATGCAGAAAGTACCCAGGCTCTTTTCTGTTCCTTTAATACTTCCATGCCGACTCCTGTCTGCTCGGATTCAAAGGTACAGCAATCCTGAAAATAATCCAGAACTCCCGGCAGCGTCAGACATCCATCTTCTCCGATCTCACTGAATCTTACTCGACTCTCAAAACTGTAACTCATTCATGCCTCCTGTCATACTGTCTATACTTTATTGTAACACTTGGCAGGAAGAAACGCACTTGTTTTTTTTGGGGCGCAGCGGATTGCGAATATCTTCTTATTTTTGAGTACAAAAAAAGTACCTCGTAACTGAGGTACTTAAGAAGCAGGGCTACAAGGATTCGAACCTTGAACTGACGGAGTCAGAGTCCGTTGCCTTACCGTTTGGCGATAGCCCTATGTGTTTTGTTTTTCGCTTGCCTTATCGCTTGCGACGGATGTTATTATATAACAGCTTTTTTGAAATTGCAACCCCTTTTTTTAATTTTTTTTATTTTTTTTCAAAATTTCTTAAACTGCTGTTAAAACTCCTTATTATATGCGGGTTTACGCAGTAAAAAAAATTTTACAATCCACTCCTTTGTGTTATAATAAGCCGTATAATAAAAAGAGCGGAAACAACCGTGTATTTCCCTCCGGTCACAATATCCGGAGGCATCCAAAGGAGAACGCTATGCGAGCAAATAACCTTACTCTGCTCACGGACCTCTATGAGCTTACCATGATGCAGGGATATTTCAAAAACCCTACCAACCAGACCGTTGTCTTTGACATGTTCTACCGCAACAATCCGTGTGATGGCGGTTTTGCCATCTGTGCAGGACTGGAGCAGATGATCGAATACATCGAAAATCTCCGTTTCTCAGAAGAAGACATTACCTATCTGAGAAGTCTTGGCATCTTTGAGGATGATTTCCTTGAGTATTTGAGCAACTTCAGATTCACCGGTGATATCTACGCAATTCCGGAGGGAACCGTGATCTTCCCGAGAGAGCCAATGGTCAAGGTTATCGCACCGATCATGGAAGCTCAGCTTGTAGAGACGGCCATCCTGAACATTATGAACCATCAGAGTCTTATTGCCACTAAGGCAGCACGTGTATGCCATGCAGCCAAGGGCGATCCCATCATGGAATTCGGTCTTCGCCGTGCCCAGGGTCCGGACGCCGGGATCTTCGGTGCCAGAGCTGCAGTGATCGGTGGATGTGCCGGTACTTCCAACGTACTGACCGGCCAGATGTTTAACGTTCCGGTTCTCGGAACACATGCTCATTCCTGGATCATGAGTTTCCCGGATGAGTACACTGCCTTTAAGACCTATGCGAGACTTTACCCGAATTCCTGTACTCTTCTGGTTGACACCTACGATGTCCTGAAATCCGGTGTTCCCAATGCGATCCGTGTATTTGAGGAGATGCGTGAGGAAGGTATCCAGCTGAAGAACTATGGAATCCGTATCGACAGCGGTGATCTTGCATATCTTTCCAAAAAAGCTTACAAGATGCTGGCTGCTGCCGGTTTCGATGATGCTACCATTTCCGCATCCAGCGATCTTGATGAATATCTTATCGAAAGCCTGAAGGCCCAGGATGCCAAGATCAATTCCTGGGGCGTCGGAACCAAGCTGATCACAGCCGATAACAATCCGGCATTCGGCGGCGTATACAAACTTGCCGCTGTAAAGGACGCTGACAGCGATGCCTTCCAGCCGAAGATCAAGCTTTCCGAAAACACAGAAAAGGTTACCAACCCGGGCAACAAGACTGTATACCGTATCTACAGCAAGAAGACCGGCAAGATCAAGGCCGATCTGATCTGCCTTGCAGATGAGAAATTCGATCCGGAAGAAACTATGGTGATCTTCGACCCGGTTGACACCTGGAAAAAGACCAAGGTTCTTGGCGGAACCTACGAACTCCGTGAGCTCCTTGTTCCGGTAATTAAAGATGGTAAGAGCGTTTACAAGTCTCCATCTGTCATGGAACTCCGCGACTACTGCAAACAGGAGCAGAACACACTGTGGGATGAATCCAGACGTTTCGTTAATCCGCAGAAGGTTTATGTAGATCTCTCCCAGTCACTCTATGACATGAAGAAGGCTCTCCTGGAAGAAATGAGTGAAAAAGAGCTCTGATAAACAGAAATAAGCATTCATAAACCCTCCTTTCTTATCATAAGCTTATGGATAAGGAAAGGAGGGTTTTTATTGCACAGAGAATTTTATACCCGGCTGATCAGTAGGGAGCATCCTCTGCCGGAAGCCTTTGTGCCGGAACATCTTATCGATATCGGACTTCCATTTGAAGCAGCACCGGGAGATCCGAAGCGGCTTCTGGAGTATCAGGCTGCAAAAGCCGCTTCCCAGCTTTTCCATGCCTGTCACAGATGCGGTCTGAACCTGTGGGCAGTTTCCGGATATCGTTCCTACCAGCGACAGAAGGAGCTTTTTACAGGAAGTCCTTTCGTTGCAGAGCCAGGAACAAGTGAGCACCAGAGCGGACTTGCTCTGGATGTATCCTGCCCTTCCATCCATATGGAGCTCTCCGAAAGGTTTTCCGCAACAGGAGAAGGCCGCTGGCTGAAAAAGAACGCTCCGCTCTATGGTTTTATCCTCCGGTACCCAAAAAGCAAAGAGGAGATCACCGGCATCCCTTACGAGCCATGGCACATCCGCTATGTGACAAAACCTCTGGCTTCCTGGCTCACTATCACAAATCTGACTCTGGAAGAATACCACTGCTTTCCTTCCCGGTGTCCGCACCCTCCCTGATCTGCAGCTCCTGGCATCTGCATCTGATGTTTATATCTTGATCTGCACACATTTTTCTGTACATCTGATGCACTTTTACTGCTCCATCTGTCTGCCAAGAAAACCGGCTGCTGTGCGGATAAGGGCACGTTCTGTGTCTCCCAGTGCTGTTTTTTCACTTTTAGTCAGAAGGATCACTGCTCCAATGGCGTCACTCGCACACAGGATCGGCTGTATCATTTTCTGGCAAAATGAATCCATAGCGTCGGAAATGACTGATATATTTTCCCTGCTGTCCTGACTGACCAGTCTGCCTTTCCTGCCGGCAATGATCGCATCAAGCTCAGAACTGATCTCTTTTCCTTCCAATTCCCGGCTTCCGCTGCCGCATGCCGCCACGACCTGATCACGATCTGTAATACAGGCAGTCAGTCCGGTGGTCTGTACCAGCGCTTCCGCATATTCCGCAGCAAACGTATTCAGCTCTCCAATGGGCGAATATTTTTTCAGGATGATCTGTCCTTCCCTGTCTGTAAAAATCTCCAGTGGCGTTCCTTCCTTGATTCGCAGTGTCTTTCGTATCTCTTTTGGAATCACAACCCTGCCCAGATCATCGATCCTGCGAACAATTCCCGTTGCTTTCATCTTCCTGAATTCCTCCTGTATTTTCTGTTCATTGTACGTCAATGTTATGTTAACTATTTGTTTTTCATATGGTTATTATGCGAAAAACTGGGAGAAATATGCATAAAAATCTCTTATTTATCTGTCGCAGGAGCCGCATTGTCGTATGCCTGCTGCAGAAATAAATCCTGATAAAATTTTTTTCGAAAATAGGGGTTGCATTTTTGAATAATAGTGGTATAGTATTCATATACTTGATATGTAGTTTTGAATACTACATGTTATTTTATCAGTTTCTACATTATTACATCGTAAACTGTCGCAATGATCCGTCATTGATGAACCGATCTTGAAGTTGTCCATATGATATAAACAGCAGATTTTTTTGCAGGAGGTGTTTTTATATGAAATTTAAATTAAAAGATCCAGGAAGCGCCATAACCCACGGAATCGGCATGCTTCTTGCCGTGGCCGGAGCCACTCCGCTGATCGTGAAGGCGGCCAGAAGTGCAGATGTTCTCCATGTTTTTGCAGTAAGTGTTTTTATCCTTACCATGATCCTTCTTTACCTGGCAAGCACACTTTACCATTCCGTAAGCTCCACAGCCAAGGTGAACCGCCGTCTGAAAAAAATGGATCACATGATGATCTTCGTGATGATCGCCGGCAGCTACACTCCTGTATGCCTGATCGTTCTCCACGGACGCACCGGCTATATCCTCTGTGCCCTCGTATGGACCGTTGCCATCATCGGAATGATCCTCAAGGGCTGCTGGATCAACTGCCCAAAATGGCTTTCCTCTGTGATCTACATTGGAATGGGCTGGCTGTGTGTACTTGCTTTTGTTCCGATCTTCCACAATCTGCCCCGTGCAGGCTTCGGATGGCTCCTTGCCGGCGGCATCATCTATACCATCGGCGGTGTGATCTATGCGCTGAAGCTTCCGATCTTCAATGCGAAGCATAAGAATTTCGGCTCCCACGAAGTATTTCATGTCTTTGTGATGCTGGGAAGTGTGTGCCATTTTGTTGTAATGTATTTCTTTGTAGCCGGTATGGCGATCCACTGAGTTACTCTGTGATCAGCTAGATAACAATCTCACCTTTCGGATACCGTGACATGCTCCCCCCACTTAAATCTTACGATTTTGAAGTGGGGGCTTCCTGCTCGATTACCCTTTAGGGCAAAGCTAAAACAGGCTATCC